>CAYUKE010000038.1:0-14317 GCA_964445185.1 uncultured Geminicoccaceae bacterium | reverse complement strand
CGGAGGAGCCGACCGGATGGCCGAGCGCGATGGCCCCGCCATTGACGTTGACCTTCGAGGTGTCCCAGCCGAGCTCCTTGTTGACGGAGATCGCCTGCGCGGCGAACGCTTCGTTGGCCTCAACGAGGTCGAGATCCTGATGGTTCCACCCGGCCTTCTCGAGCGCCTTCTTCGAGGCAGGGATCGGACCCGTGCCCATGATCTCCGGCGGCACGCCGGCCTGGGCCCAAGACTTGATCGTCGCCAGCGGCTTGAGGCCACGCTTCGCCGCCTCGGCAGCGGTCATAAGCACGAGCATGGCGGCCCCGTCGTTGATGCCCGAAGCGTTGCCGGCGCTGACCGTACCCTCTTTCCTGAACGCCGCCGGGATCTTCGCGATCTGCTCCTTGGTCACGCCCATGCGCGGGAACTCGTCGGTATCGAAGGTGATGTCGCCCTTGCGATTCTTGATGACGAAGGGAACGATCTCGTCCTTGAACTTGCCTTCCTTGATCGCCGCTTCCGCCTTGTTCTGCGAGCCCGTGGCGAACTCGTCCTGCTCGTCCTTCGTGATCTGCCACTTCTCAGCGATATTCTCGGCCGTTCCGCCCATGTGGTAGCCGCAGAACGGATCCATCAGGGCGTCCTTGAGCATGGTGTCGAGGAACTTCAAGTCCCCCATCTTGGTGCCACCGCGCAGGTGCGCGCAGTGCGGGGCCATGCTCATGCTCTCGATACCGCCCGAGATCACGATCGAGCTGTCGCCCTCTTGAATGGCCTGGTAGCCCATGGCCACCGTCTTGAGGCCGGACCCGCACAGCATGTTGACGCCGTAGGCCGGCACCTCGACCGGCATGCCAGCCCCCAGCGCCGCCTGACGGGCCGGGTTCGGGCCTTGGCCGGCGTTCAGAATCTGGCCGAGCATGATCTCGGAGACCTCCGCAGGCTCGACGCCCGAACGCTCCAAAACGGCCTTGATCGCGGTGCTGCCGAGCTCGTGCGCCGGGACCATGCCCAGCGTGCCGTTGAACGAGCCGATCGCAGTGCGCGCTGCGGCGACGATGACGACGTCGGTCATGCTCTTCTCCCAGAACTTGTGGTTTGCCCCCCTCCGGACCCGTGCGCGCCGTAGCGGGGTGGCCCGTAGGTGCCGAACCGTAGTTTGGTCGTATACGACGCATGCTGCAAACGAATAGTGCAATGCAACGGCTCGCGTCGTCATGCCTCACTCGGGATTGACTCTGGAAACCGCGCTGGACGTCGGCAACACTGCCGTGGTGGACGTGGCTGCAGCCAGCGGTGCACGTGCAGCCGTTACATCATCAAAACAACCAGCGTGATCGTCCGAACATGCGTAATCAGCATGATGTTGTGATATTCCCTGATTATCGTCAGGCCAACCCTTATCAAACACTACTCAGCGATTCGGTTGACGAGACGTTCTTGCAGATATTTGGTACAATCGCTGAAGCTCGCGATTTCTTACAACAAAATGGCAAAAACAGACATGCTATTTTTCATTTGCACTGGGAAGATGGCGTGTACGGGGCAGTCAGAGAAGAAAAAGAGGCTTGGCGAACCGCGCGTCATTTCATATCTGAGCTTGAATGTTTCGTCGACGAGGGGGGCAGCTTCGTCTGGACGGTGCACAACGCACATCCACACCGAAACCGTTTTCCACAAGTGCTGCAGGCGATGCGGGAGGCGCTAGTTCGGCTGGTCGATGTCGTCCTGGCCCATAGCCCGAATGCGGCCGCCCGCGTCGCCAAGGTCCTTGGAGTGGCCGACGGCCAAGTCGTCGTCGTCCCGCACGGCAATTACCTCAGTGCCTACGACTTGCCGGCACCCACGCCACCGACGGGTGACGATGGCGACGAAACGCGCTTCCTGATGTTGGGCCGCCTCGACGCCTACAAGGGCATCGACCGCCTGCTCGCCGCCTTCGCCTCGCTGGCAGACCCAACTCGGCTAACCATCGCCGGCCATGTCGTCGAGGGCGCCCTCGCCTCGCTAGCGACGCTACCCGAAGATGTGCGTGCCCGGATCGCCGTGCGCGAGGGTTTCGTACCGGCCGAAGACGTGCCGGCCCTGCTGGCCGCCTGCGACGTGATCTTGCTGCCTTATGAGGACATCCTGACCTCGGGCTCGCTGCTGCTCGCGCTGTCTGCCGGCAAGCCCGTGGTCGCCCCAGCCATCGCGACCTTGCAGGAGATGATCGTGCACGGCCGCGAAGGCTGGCTGTTCGAGCCACGTTCAACGCCGGCGCTCGCCGAGGCGCTGGCCGCTGCCGCGAACGCGAGCCTGGCCGAGCGCGTCCGCATGGCGGAGGCGGCCCGCACCACGGCTCGCGCCTATCCCTGGGCGCGCTCGGGTCGCATGCTGAGCGCCGTCTATGCAGACTTGGTTCGCAATCACCGACCGCGACGGCGCCTCAGCCGGTGAGCGAGTTGGAGCTCGACGTCATCGTCGTCGCCGACCTCCGATTGGGTCGAGCCCGAAACCGAGGCGTCGCCGCGACCCTGCAAGCGCTCGCCGAGGCCGGCTATCGCGTCGGGCTGGTCAGGATGCTGTGCGCGGACATTGCCAACGCGGCCGCGGGTCAGGCGAGATTGGAGGATCCAACGCTCGCCTCGACCATGATCATCGACGCTGCCATGACCGCGCGCTGCCGGCTGCTCGTCGCCGACAGCGTCCTGCCGTTCATCCAGCCGCCAGCGACGCCACTCGCCGCGGTCGCCGCTCGGCGCGTGATCCGATGCGATCAGCCGCTTGTCGACCTCACAGAACGGGCGCTGTTCGATCCCAAGGCCCTGCTGGCCAACGCGGCGCGGGTGCTCGGCGGGCCGGTTCAACTGGCACCGATCGACGCGACGGTTGCCGGCCATCTCGCGCGGTTTGTCGCGAGCGAGTGCCGAACGGACGCCTGGCCACAGATCGTCGCTGCCAGCCGCTACCGGCGAAGCGCGGGCGAGGCGCCGATCCGGCTCCTCCTCGTCGGTGACGGCTGGCGTGACGCGTCGGCCGGCGCCGACCGCGAGCGTCTCAACGCGGCTGGTATCACGTTCATCCCTAGTGACGACGTCGCGGATGCGGATCTGCCACTGGAGGTCGGTGCGGCGCTCGCCCGTCCCCCCGACGGGCTGCCGGGGCTCCTGGAAGCCGAGGTCGCCGAGGCCACCGCGAGCGGGCTCCCGATTTTGGGGCCGTCTTCCTATGGACCGGCGCTGGCGGGGCAGCTCGTTCCGGTCGACACAGCCGACGCGAGCGAGATACCCTGGTCTGTGGCCTTGGCGTGCCCGTCGCCAGCCCCTCCGCCGGAAGCATCGACCACGGCGTTGCTCGAACGCGTCCGCGGCCTGATTGGCGAGCCACGCGAGACGGCACCCCGCATTTTGCTCAGACGCGACCTTCGGCCCGGCGGCGGCGTCGCGTTCATGAGCTCCAACGGCATCGGCATCGGGCATCTCGTTCGCGGCATGGCGATCGCCAGAAGGTTGCCGATCGACATCACACCGGTCTTCTTCACGCTCTCGGCCGCCGGTCACCTTGCTGAACAGGAAGGTTGGCATGTGGAAGGCTTCCAGCACGCGCGGACCTTCGGCGGCGACATGCGCGAGTGGCGGCGGGCGCTGGCGAGCCGCCTCGGGGACTTCCTGAGCTTCCACCGACCGCGCGTGCTCGTCTTCGATGGCAACGTTCCCTACCGGGCGCTTCAAGACGTCCGCCGTCGCTTTCCTGAGGTGTGGTTCGTCTGGGTCCGGCGGGGGATGTGGCGCCCGGAGCACCGTCATCCGACACGGCTCGACGGCACGTTCGACCTGGTTCTCGAACCCCGGGAACTCGCCAGCGCGTTCGATCGCGGCGCGACTGCCGAGTGCGAGGACGCCGTACGAACAGAGCCCGTCACCTACCTCGATGCGAGCGAGTTCCTGTCGCGCGCCGAAGCGCGGGAGCTGCTTGGTGTGGGCAATGGCGTTCGCGCCATTCTCCTCCAGCTCGGATCCGGCAACAACTACGACATGGCCAGCGTCCGCACGGCGGTCGTCGCCGCCTTCGCCTCACGTCCCGACACGGCCCTCTACGAGGTGCGCTGGCCGATCAGCTTCACCGACGCGCCGCATCCGTCGATCCATCGGATCGAGCGCTTTCCCCTCGCCGACGTGCTGCCCGCGTTCGATGCCGCTGTCACCGCCTGCGGCTACAACGGCTTCCACGAGGTGCTGCAAGCCAGGGTGCCGGCCGTGTTCGTCCCCAACCAAAATCCGGAGATGGACGCGCAGGACGCCCGCGCCGAATGGGCCGCGACCTTCGGCTTCGGGCGCTCCGTGCTCGCCTCGGACCCCGACCGCGTCGTCAGCGCCCTGGGCGAACTCCTGGACGGCGAGGCCGGCGCGGCGGCGCGATCCGCGTTGGCGACGCTACGGTTCGACAACGGCGCTTGGGCGATGGCCGGCCACGTCGCCGAGCTCACCAGCGGGATCCGAACCCCCGAGCCGCCGACGCGGCGTGGGCGCGGCCCGTAGCAGGTCGCGCCATGCCGCCGGTGGACGACGGCCCGCATGGACGACGGCCCGCGGCGCCCACCGCCGGCGAATGGCCACAACGGTCGCCTCGACGTGGGCGTTCGCCGCCGCCCGATCGTGCGCGCGGCTAGCGGGCGGCACGATCTCGACAGGCACGCGATGCTTCAAGAACAGCGTCGTATCGAGTTGATCGGCGAGAAAGAGGGCATGGTAGCCGGTTGCGGCAGCGCTCTCGCGGGCGTTCTGGATGACGCGCTCCAGCGCCTGGCCCTGCAGACCGAAGACGGTGACCAGAATATGTCCCTCAGGGGTCGGCGCGCCGCTCCGCGCCGGTACCGCGCGCGCGCTCGACGGCGGCAATGGCGGCGGCGGCGAGGTCGTCGGCGTCCGCGCGGAGAAGACGCGTCGCCAAAGTCCGCATACTGCGGTCGACCAAGTGCGCCACCACGTCAAAGCGGCGGACGTTGGCATGGTATAGCCTCGCCGCCGGCTCTACGGTGATCGATACCAGGTCCTCGACGCGGACGCGCAGCGCCGGGCCAAGCTGCACCGTGCCGTCGGCGGCGGTCGAGCGGGTCACGAGGGCGCATCGAGCTCGAGCTGGAGAATGGACGTCTCCAGCGATCCGGTCGCCGCGCAAGCGACCCCATCGTCAAATCTTGCCGACGAGCCGCTGACGAAATCGATGAACTCGATCCGCTCCTCGACGAGCCCCCCGTCGGCGTCGAGCACCCGCTGCTCGCGACGCACGACGTAGGTGCCGAACACGACGACGGCACTGGCTTGCCCGCGCGCCTCAACCAAGGCGAGGTGACGGGTATCGAGACGGAAGAGCTGCTCGTAGCCGCTGCCACCCGTCTCGGGTGCCGCCTCCAGCTCAAGCGTAGCGATGCCCGCCGTGCTGCCTGCCACCTCGGCGCTTGCGGCCGCGAATGTGCCGCAGTCGATGAAGTCCTCGGTCGGCCCTGAGTAGCGGGCGACGATGACGCCCGATGCGCCGTCCTCGCTCGACACAGCTAAATCCATGTCGCGGACGCGCCGGCCCAGATCGGCGAAAACGCGCTCGGTCGGTGCCGCGAACGTCTCGGTCGGCAACACGTCGGCGCCGACCTTCGGCGGGAGGTAGTCGCCACTGAAGAGGCGATCGCTCGCCACCGCCGGGCCAAGGCCGAGCCAACACACCACGGCCACCGAAGCGCCGAGCGCGCCGGTGGCAACGCGCGCCCGTGCGCGACATGTCCGCAGCGCTGCCCTCATTCGTAGCCACCAGCGCCGGGCGCCACGTCACCGAGATCGTCGGCGGCGGCCTGCGCGGCGGCGGCGGCGGCGGCGGCCGCGGCCGCGCCCGCCGCCGCGTTGTCATCGCCGTCCTGCTCAGCAAGCGCCGCGTCGATCGCGCCACGGAACGCGTCGCCGGCGTAGCGACCGAGGGGATATCGCTCCAGATACGCCTCGTACGCCTCGGCGGTCGCAACCCTCTGAGCCTCGGCCCAAAGCGCCTCCTCGGCGATCGTGCCGACAGCGCCGGCTGGCGACGGCTCGGGCGTCGCGCCAGGCACGCCTTGATCAAGAGCGGCCGCCTCGCCGCGCTGTGGCTCCTGCGCCCGGGACGGCGCCTCGACGGGCGCGGTCGCGACATCCGGCGCGACGGATTCGGGCAGGGTTTCTGGCTCAGCGGGTTCGCGCGCCGCGGCCTCGATCGACCGCCGAAAGGCCTCGCGGGTATGCCGGCCCAGGGGGAAAGCATCGAGATAAGCGTCGTAGGCGTCGACGGTATCAACCGCCTGGGCTTCGCGCCAGGCAGCGTCGTCGGCTTCAGCGCGCTCCGCTGCTGCCGTCGCCGCCGGTGAAGGCTGAGGCTCCTCGGCGACCTGCCGGCCCGCCGGGCCGCCAACGGGCGCACGGCCAGCAGGATCCGGAACCTCGCGGGCCGCGGCCTCGACCGCGCGGCGGAACGCCTCGCGGGTGTAGCGGCCAAGGGGAAACTGTTCGAGGTACGCCTCGTAGGCCTCGGCGGTGCCGACCTGCTCGGCCTGCTGCCACACCGCCTCTTCAGAGGCACCCGCCTCCTGCGCCGTCGCCAGCGGCAGCTCCAAGGCCATAGCCCAGAGCATGGCCGCGAACGCGGTCAAGCGATGCCAGAACGAGCGCCAACGAGCCATATCGGCCCTTTTACCCCCAACGTCCTACCCAATGCTCTTTGAGCACAGAAACAAGACGTAGGACCAGCGGCAACCCTTCCCCGGTGGCCTAGGACGAGCCACCTCGACATACCATTCGACGCGCGACGGCGTCAGACCGCGACGATGCTGCCCAGCAACGCCGGTCGAGCCGCGCCGGTCGCCGACGGGACGTTGCTCGGCACCGCGGCGAGCCGGCATGCCGCAAGCACGGCGAAGGCGATCGCCTCCTTCGCGTCGACCGGCAAGCCGAACCGGTCGCTGCGCTCGACCTCGAGAGCATTGCCGAGGCGCCGCTCGAGCTCATCCATCAGGACCGGATTGTGTGCCCCGCCACCGGCAACGATCAGCCGCCGCGTGGCAGGCGCGTGAAGACGCACGGCGGCGGCGATTGCGGCCCCGCTCCACGCCGTCGCCGTCGCCAGCCGGTCGCACCAGTCCTGCTCCGAGCTCGGCGGCGCGTCGGCGAGCCAGGCGTCGACGAAGTCCGGGCCGAACTGCTCGCGTCCGCACGACTTGGGTGGCGCTGCGGTCAGGAACGGATGCGCCAGCAGCGCTTGCAGCGCCGACTCGTCGATCCGGCCGCGCGCCGCGAGCGCGCCGTCGCGATCGCTGGCGAGCCGCCCCGACGACGCCCGGCCCGCCAGCTCGTCGAGCACCATGTTGCCGGGGCCGACGTCGAAGCCGATCGGCGGCCCATCGAGGGGGAGCGCCGTGATGTTGGCGATCCCGCCGAGGTTCAGGGCAACGCGGGGCTCGTCCGGATCGCGGAGCAACGCCCAGTCGACGAAGGGTACGAGCGGCGCGCCAGCGCCGCCGACCGCGATGTCGCCTTGGCGGAAGCCATGGACGACGGGACAGCCGAGGGCAGCGGCAAGAAACGTCGGCTCGCCGAGCTGCCAGCTCACTTCGCCGTGGTCATGGTAGACCGTCTGGCCATGCGTACCGACGAGCTCCGGCGCGAAGTCATGGGCCTCGCAGGCAGCGAGCGTCGCATCGGCGAACCAGCGGCCGAGATCCGCGTCGAGCGCGGCTAACCCGGCGAGCTCCAACGTGTCGAGACGGCGCAGCCGGGCGCCGAGCTCCTCGGGAAAGTCGGCGGTGGTGAAGGCGTGCAGGCGAAAGGCGACGGCGGCCTCAGCGGCCGCTTGGACGTTGACGTCGCACAGGGCGATGTCGAGCCCGTCCATCGAGGTGCCGGTCATCAGGCCGATGACGCGCATCGGACTAGAGCGTGCCCGGGTAGCTGCCGCCGTCGATCAGCAGGTTCTGACCGGTGACGTAGCCGGCCTGGGCCGAGCACAGAAAGGCGCAGTACTCACCGAACTCGAAGGGATCGCCGTAGCGGCCCGCCGGGTTGGCGCGCTTGCGCTCCTCGAACACGTCGTCGAACGGGCGCCCCGTCTTGTTCGCGACGGCAAGCGCGTTGCTGCGCAGCCGGTCCGTGTCGAAAGGCCCAGGCAGGAGCCCGTTGATGGTGACGTTGTGGGCGACGGTCTTGCGGGCGAGGCCGGCGACGAAGCCGGTAAGGCCCGCGCGCGCGCCGTTGGAGAGGCCGAGAATGTCGATCGGCGCCTTCACGGCGGCCGAGGTTATGTTGACGATCCGGCCGAATCTGCGGGCGATCATGCCGTCGACGGTGGCCTTGATGAGCTCGATAGGCGTCAGCATGTTGGCATCGAGCGCCCTAATCCAGTCGTCACGCGTCCAATCGCGAAAGTCGCCGGGTGGCGGGCCGCCGGCGTTGTTGACGAGGATGTCGGGCTCCGAGCAGGCGGCCAGCGCCGCTTCGCGACCTTCAGCGGTGGTGATGTCGCCGACGACCGCTAGAACCTGGCGTCCGCTGCGCGAGGCGATCTCCTCGCGCGCCTGCTCGAGCCGGTCGGGCGTGCGACCCGTGATGACGACGTCGACCCCGTTCATCGCCAGCGCTGACGCGCACGCCTTGCCGAGCCCGGCACTCGCCGCGCAGACGATCGCCCGCTTGCCGTGGATGCCGAGGTCCATTCATGCCTCCTGATGATCGTTGTCACCCATCGCCCTGAGAACGTCGCGGGCGAGAGTCATGTTGATGGGCCGGCCGCTTGCGAGCGCCATGCCGTCGACGAGATCGACCACGCGTCGACAGGCGGCGAACGAACGCTCCATGCGCGCAACGAGATAGTGCACGACCGCGGGCGGCACGCGCAACTGCCGGTCGCCGAGCTGCTTGATGAGCACGGCGGCGAGCAGTGCGTCGTCGGGCGGATCGATCGCCACCGTTGGCGCCGCGAGGAGCCGCGAGCGAAGGTCCGGCAAATGCGGGCGCCACGCGCTCGCCGAGAAGCGCGAGACGAGCAGCAACCCGCGCGCCTGGGCGCGGGCGACGTTGATGAGGTGGAAGAGAAAGGCTTCGTCGCCGACGCGCTCGGCGTTGTCCACGACCCACGGACCGGGCGCCAAAAGTGCTGTTTCGGCCGTGCTCGCCGGAACCGGCGCTTGGAGCCAAAGTGCGCCTGAGCGACGTTGCCAGATCCGGGCCAAGTGGGTCTTGCCCGCCCCGTCCGGGCCATTCAGCAGCAACACGGGGTCCAGGCCATCGGGCCAACGCTCGACCAGCGCGCGGGCGACTTGGTTCGCCGGCGAGACCAGGAAATCCTCGGCCCGCATCCGATCGTCGAGGGGGAGCGCCAGGCTGAGCTGCTCGGCCGTCGGGCCCGGATGCTCGGGAAAGAGATCGTCGGTTGCGAATCCTGCGGAGCTCATGCGCGCAGCAGCCAAGCGTAGGCGACAAGAGAACTCGCCGCGGTGGCGACGACGACGAGACCGAGGCCGTCGACCACTCGGCCATCGAGCCAGCCCCCGAGCCCGGCGACGGTGGCGATGAGGAGGACGAAGACACAAGCCGTGTGCAGCTTGCCGATCAAGAGCGGGCGGACGGGCCGCTGGGGCGAGAAGGCAACCAGCGCGCCGATGGCAACCGTAACCTCGCGCGCGACGAGCACCAGGACGAGCCACAGCGGGACTGCGCCTACCCACCACAACGCCGCCAGAACCGCGGCGATGAGCAAACGGTCGGCGATGACGTCGAGCCAACTGCCCAGCGTGGTCTTGCCGAAACGCCGCGCGAGGTGGCCGTCGAGCGCATCGGAGAAGACGGCTGCGGCGAGCAAGGCGAACGCGGTCGGCACGCGCTCGGCGACGATCGCCGCGGCGATCGGCAAGACGAGCAGAATCCGGAACAGCGTGATCAGATTGGCGACGTGTGAGGTCAAAACGGCGCTCAGAGTGACGGTGCACCGCTCGGAGCGCTGCCTCGCTCAAGACGAAACCCGCCCGCTTCGTCCGCGCCAAGCGCCCAACCGGCGCGGCCGAGCTCGGCGCGGAGCCGGTCACTGCCGCCAGCGACGCGGAGGTCGAGCGTCGCCGCCTCGCGCGAGAACTGGCGCACCGCGTCGATCTCGACGCCATCCAACCCTTCGAGATAGCGCAAGAGCCCGCCCCAGCTCTCAAGGCCGGTGATGGCGGCGGTGACGACGACGGGCTCCCGCGGACCGCTCGCCGCCACGGACGTTTCTCGCACTCGCGTGCTGTAGACGCCCTGCATCTCGACGACGGTTCGCTCCAGGCTCGCCTCGAGCGGCTCCGCCCGATCGCGGCGGACGGATGTGCGGTAGCGGTCGTCGTCGCTCCCGCCGAAGCGCTGGGCGTCCACGGTCAGCGGTGCGCCCGGCGCCCCGGAGCCGATCAGCCGCGCGACCAGCACCTCCTCGGTGCCGTAGCGCTCGGCGAGCCGCGCGAGAGCGGCCCGATCGCCGCGCACCGCCTGATCGGCCGAGAGCAGCGACAGATCCTGCAAGTCGCCGAGCGGCACGACGAAGCTCGCCAGGGCCTGCGGGTCGAGGGCGTCGTCCCAAGCCGTCTTCCAAGCGTTGCCAGGTTCCCATAGCAACAGCTCCGCTCCGGTCTCCCAGACGGCCACCAACGTCGTCGGCGGCGCCGGCGCGGCGACCGCGATGCCTTGCGTTTCGAGCAGGCGGTCGACCGCCTCGCGATCGTAGTTGACGCTGATCGTTCCAACGTAGCTGGTCGGGCCAACGCTCTCGCTCAATACCTCGAAGCTTGCGACGTAGTCGTCGACGACCACGCCCGCCAGGCTGGGCGCCGCCTGACGAGCCCCAGTCGCGAGATCTTCGACGAGCTGCCGCAACCCCTCACGTTGCCCGTCGGCGATCGCTGCGGCCTGGGCCGCCACCGCATTCTCGGCCGTCGCCTGCACGTCGATTCGATCGACGCGATACCCAGCCTGCGCGACCAAGCTCGTCGGCGTCAGGACCAACAGAACGACCATGATGATCAGCAGGTGCGACAGGCGGAGCGGCGACATGAACGGCGCCTCTGGGCTGTTTGATTGCCAAGCGGCGAAGCCGCGCGTAGGTGACAGGCCTCCACCTTAAGCGGGTCGGCGACGATGACACAAGCGTCCCCCCCAGGCCACCCGGCCGCGCGATCGGAGCGGGACGCCTATCGCGAATCCGGCGTCGACATCGCGGCCGGCAACGCCTTCGTCGCGACCATCGCGCCCGCGGCGGCAAGGACGCACCGACCCGGCGTGCTCGGCGGCCTCGGCGGCTTCGGCGGGCTGTTCGACCTCAAGGCCGCGGGCTTCACCGACCCAATCCTGGTCGCCGCCACCGACGGCGTTGGCACCAAGCTCGTTCTCGCACAACAGACGGGACGTCACCGCGGCATCGGCGTCGACCTGGTCGCGATGTGCGTCAACGACGTCGTCGTGCAGGGCGCTGAGCCGTTGTTCTTCTTGGACTATCTGGCGACGGGCCGGCTCGAGGCGAGGGTGGCCAGAGCCGTTGTGGAGGGCATCGCCGACGCCTGCTGCGAGGTCGGCTGTGCGCTCCTGGGCGGCGAGACGGCCGAGATGCCCGGAGTCTATCCACCGGGCGGCTTCGATCTCGCGGGCTTCGCCGTCGGTGCGGTCGAGCGCACGCGCTTGCTGCCGCGCCCCGATGTCGTCCGGCCGGGCGACAGCTTGGTCGCGGTCGCCAGTAGCGGCCTACACAGCAATGGTTTCTCGCTGGTTCGAAGAGTGGTGACGACGGCCGGCGCGGACCTCGACGCGCCCGCCCCGTTCGACCCCGAGCGCCCGCTCGCCGACGCCTTGTTGACGCCGACCCGCCTTTACGGCGCGGCCGCGCGGACGCTCCGCGATACCGGCGCTTCCGCCATCGCCCACATCACCGGCGGCGGGCTGATGGAGAATCTGCCGCGGGTGCTGCCGCCGGGCCTCCGCGCCCGGGTCGACCTCGACAGCTGGACTCTGCCTGCAGTGTTTGGCTGGCTCGCGGAGGCAGGCGGCTTCGACCGCCGAACGCTCTTCCGCACGTTCAACGCCGGCATCGGCCTCGTCGCGATCTTGCCCAGGGATAGCGCCGCGGACGCGGTTGCGGCGCTTGCAAGGGCGGGCGAGACCGCCTGGCTCGCCGGAACGCTGGAAGCCGACAGCACGGACTCGCGTTCCGTCGTGTTCGAGGGTGGCGTCGCATGGCCGCCCGCGTAGCGGTGTTGGCGTCCGGCGGAGGAAGCAACCTCCAGGTGCTGCTTGACGCCGCCGGCGGCGCGGCACCCTTTGAGATCGCTCACGTCGTCGTCAATCGCCCCGAGGCGCCGGCAATCGAACGCGCCCGCCGTGCCGGCGTCCCCTGCGCGGTCGTCGATCACCAACGCTTCGCCGACCGGCGGTCATTCGAACGCGAGATCGATGCGGTCCTTCGCGACGCCGACATCGCGTGGATCGCGCTCGCCGGCTTCATGCGCGTCCTAACCGCCGAGTTCGTAGCCGGCTGGCCCGACCGAATCCTCAATATCCACCCGTCGCTGCTGCCCGCCTTTCGCGGTCTCCACACACACCGGCGAGCACTTGCGGCCGGTGTCCGCGTCACCGGCTGCACCGTGCATATCGTCCGCGCCGACCTCGACGCCGGCCCGATCGTCGTTCAAGCCGCCGTGCCGGTGGCCGACGACGATACGGAAGCGACGCTCGCGGCCAGGGTGTTGGCGCGCGAGCACGAGATCTACCCGTTGGCGCTGACCCTGATGACGACCGGCGCAGGTGTCGTCGACGGCGGCCGGGTCCGGCTCGGCCAAGCGCGCGCCGACCTACCGCCCGGGTTTATCTGGCCTCTGGGCTGACCACCCGCGATCAGCCGACGATGTCGACGCCGGCGAAGAAGAAGGCGATCTCGGCGGCGGCGGTCTCCGGCGCGTCGGAGCCGTGCACCGAGTTGGCTTCGATGTTCTTCGCGAAGTCCTTGCGGATGGTGCCGGCATCGGCCTTGGCCGGATCGGTCGCCCCCATCACCTCGCGGTTCTTGGCGATCGCATTCTCGCCTTCGAGGACCTGCGCGACGATGGGCCCGGACGTCATGAATGCGACGAGGTCGTTGTAGAATGGGCGCTCTTTGTGGACCGCGTAGAAGGCTTCGGCCTGGGCTCGGGTCAGTTGGACGCGCCGCTGGGCGACGATGCGCAGACCCGCTGCCTCGAAGCGCGCGTTGATCTGGCCGGTCAGGTTACGCTCGGTGGCGTCGGGCTTGATGATCGAGAACGTGCGCTCGATGGCCATGGTCAGCTCCCGCGGGCGTCGGTTGTTTCGAGGTCGGCTGGCGCGTGTATAGCGGCCTGCGCGTCGCGGGCAACGTGTGGCGTCGGCACTGGATGTTAGTTCTGCTCACATTCGGCGCTGCCGAGCCTATGTTGGCGACGGCACACATCGACAACGCGGGGTATACTTTCGCCATGCTTCGTCTCGCCGCCTGCACGTTAGCGCTCGCCACCACACCCGCGCTCGCCCAGCCCGCCAGCCCCTGGCAGCCCTTCGTCCAAGGCGGCGCCGTCCATCAGTTCGAGAGCAACATCGACGGTGGCGGTGACGTGTCGGTTTCTCGCGCCTTCGTCGAAGGGGGCGTTGCCTACGGCTTCAGCCCACGCCGGAGCATCGGATTGGCGCTTGCCTACGGCTATGACGGCTACGACTTCGGCGGCGACGAAGGCTTCGGCGGGCTTGATCCCTGGGGATCGATCAACGAGTACCGCATCAGTGCCCCGGCCCGGTGGAACTTCGGCGAGCGCATCGACGCCATCGCCGTACCGTCCGTCCGTTGGACCGCCGAAAGCGGCGCCGATCTCGGCGAGGCCGGCAACGCCGGCTTGCTCACCGGCTTCACTTATGCCTTCGGCGAGCGGCTGCGCATCGGCCCGGGCGTCGGTGTCTTCTCCGAGCTCGAAGACGACGCGTCGGTCTTTCCAATCCTGTTCGTCGACTGGAAGGTCACCGACAGCCTCGCGGTGCAGACGGGCGCTGGGCTGGGCGCCACACGAGGCCCCGGCCTCACGCTCGCCTACTCCGGTCTCGATCGCTGGACGTTCACGCTCGGCGCGCGCTACGAGCGCTTCCGCTTCCGGCTCGACGACGACGGCCCGGCGCCGGACGGGGTTGGTGAAGAGGAGGCCGTTCCGATCTTCGTCAACGCCGCCTACGACATCCTGCCGACCGTGCGCCTGAGCGCCTACGCCGGCCTCGACGTGGCGGGCGAGCTGACACTCGACGACGATGGCGGCCGCGAGATCGCTTCCGACAGC
>CAYUKE010000037.1:0-14445 GCA_964445185.1 uncultured Geminicoccaceae bacterium | reverse complement strand
ACGACCATACGCAAACTCACGGTGTGCAGGGCTTTCTGGCCGAAGTATAGCTTCAAAATATGCGCGGTAGGTAGGGTTCAAATGTGCCTCCTCCTTAATGCGAGACGCGCTCGGATGGTTCTTGCTCCAATCCCGCGATCTATCCTAGTTGGGGCGGCTAAAAACCCTACCAATTTGGCGAATTGCCATCTGATAAGCTGAGGTAGCTCCTACATTGAACAACGGGTGCACGGTGTCACATCTCGGACGGCCAGCATAGCAAGCTTGAAGGCGACGCTATTGCTACGACATTGATAGTCCAAAGTAGGAGCTTCGACGCGGCGGCCCACCGCCCAGACCCACAAAGTCGCTTGGTCTCTTTCTGCCCGATCGCAGTCGCAAGTGTCGCCGCTGGAGGCGGCCGAGTCGCCCTTTCAAGCGGCCGCAACGAGTTGCGCCGCTGACGTCGGTGCCCCGTCCGAAACAGGCTTGACCGCGCCCCGGCTAGGCGGCGACGGCGCGCGCCGCCTTCACCCTTGCAGGCACCCGCGATCCGTGGAACCGTCCGCGCGCTCGCGCCGTTCTTAGGGGGTCCTGCTTCATGAACCGGGTGAAAGCTGCGGCGATGGCTGGCGCCTTGGCACTCGTCAGCGTGCACCCTGCCCTGGCGCAGAGCGAGGCACCGGCGGCGACCCTTCGGGTCGTCATGCACTCCGATCTCAAGATCATCGATCCGATCTGGACGACGGCCTACATCAGCCGCGACCACGGCTACATGGTCTATGACACGCTGCTCGCGCTCGACGCGGACGGCAACGTCCAGCCGCAGATGGTCGCGGGCTGGGAGGTCAGCGACGAGGGACTGACCTATACGTTCACGCTGCGCGACGGGCTCAGCTTCCATGATGGCGCGCCGGTGACCAGCGAAGACGTCATCGCATCGCTCGAACGCTGGGGTGCGCGCGACACCATGGGCCAGCTCTTGCTGAACGCGGTCGACGAGATGCGTGCGGTCGACGCGCAGACCTTCACGCTCAGCCTCGGCGAGCCCTACGGCCTGGTCGAGCAATCGTTGGCGAAGCCGAGTTCCAACGTGCCGTTCATCATGCCGGCGCGGATCGCGGCGACGCCGCCGGACGAGCAGATCGAGGATCCGACCGGCTCCGGCCCGTACGTGTTCGACCGCGACGCCTGGGAGCCGGGCAACAAGGTCGTCTATCGGCGCTTCGCCGACTATGTGCCGCGGGCGGAGCCGCCGAGCTGGCTGGCGGGCGGCAAGACCGCGACGTTCGACGTGGTCGAGTGGCAGTCGATGCCGGACCCGCAGACGGCGATCAACGCGCTGGTCACCGGCGAGGTCGACATGGTCGAGCAGGTCGCCCACGATCTGCTGCCGCTGGTTGACGGCGAGGCGGACATCGAGGTCGCGATCACCAACCCGCTCGGCCTCCAGTACATGTTCCGCTTCAACCATTTGCACCCGCCGTTCGACGACGCGACGGTGCGGCAGGCGGCGATCGCCGCGCTCAACCAGCAAGACCTGATCCAGGCGACGATCGGCAATCCCGACTACTACGCGGAGTGTGCCGCCATGTTCGTCTGCGGCTCGCCCTTTGCCACGGATGTCGGCGGGGACGTTGCGCTGGCCTCCGACTTCGATGCGGCCCGGGCGCTGCTCGCCGAGGCGGCCTATGACGACACCCCGGTGACGCTGATGCACGCGACCGACATTCCGGTGCTGGCCAACCTGGCGCCGGTCGCCAAAAGCCTGCTCGAGCGCGGCGGGTTCACCGTCGATATGCAGTCGATGGACTGGCAGACGCTGGTCTCGCGGCGGGCGAACAAGGCGACACCCGCCGACGGTGGCTGGAACGCGTTCCTCACCGCCTGGACCGCAGCGGACGTGATGAACCCGATCAGCGCCGCCGGCTTCAACGCCTCCGGCGACGAGGCGTGGTACGGATGGCCGAACGATGCGGAGCTGGAAGCGCTGCGCGCCGAGTTCGCGCGGACGACCGATATCGCCGCGCAGAAGGCCCTCGCTGAGGCTATCCAGCTGCGCGCGCTCGCCGTCGGCACGCATATGCACGCGGGCCAGTACTTCGTGCCGGCGGCCTACCGCACCGATCGGATCGACGGCGCCTTCGTGCAGGGTCCCGCGACCGTCTTCTGGCGCGTGGCACCCATCGAAGGGTGATGCGCCTTGCTGGGCTTTCTCGCGCGGCGGGTTGCCCTGACAGTCCCGGTCCTGCTCTTCGTTGCCGTGCTCGTCTTCGCGATGGCCCGGCTCGCCCCGGGCGACCCAGCGGCCATCATCGCCGGCGACCACGCGAGCCCGGCGCAGGTCGCCGAGATACGCAGCCAGCTCGGGCTTGACGCCCCCGTCGTCACGCAGTTCGGTCTGTGGCTCGGCCGCAGCCTGCAGGGCGACCTTGGCCGCAGCTACTACTTCAACGAGGACGTTCGGGCGCTGATCGTTCGACGCCTCGAGCCGACGCTCTCACTGGCATTGGTCACTATCGTCGTCGCGGTCGCGATCGCCGTGCCGCTCGGAACGCTCGCCGCCTATCATCGGGGCAGCTGGTTCGACCGGCTGGTGACAGGCGTCGCCGTCGCCGGGTTCTCCGTCCCTGTGTTCGTCCTCGGCTACGCGCTGATCTTCCTCTTCGCCGTCGAGCTGCGCTGGCTGCCGGTGCAGGGTTTCGTCAGCGTCCGCGAAGGCATCGTCCCGTTCCTGGAGCGCATCGTCTTGCCGGCGAGCGCGCTTGCCATGGTCTACATCGCACTGATCACACGGATGACGCGGGCGAGCGTGCTCGAGGTGCTGGGCGAGGATCACGTGCGCACGGCGCGCGCCAAAGGCCTCTCCGAGCGGGCGGTGGTCACCGAGCACGCGCTTCGCAACGCCGCCGTGCCGATCGTGACCACCGTCGGCGCGGGCCTCTCCCTGCTGGTCGGCGGGGTCGTCGTCACCGAGAGCGTCTTCAACATCCCAGGCCTCGGCCGGCTCACCGTCGATGCCGTGCTCGCCCGTGACTACCCGACCGTTCAAGGCGTCGTGCTGCTGTTCGCCCTGCTGAACGTGGCGATCAACCTGCTGGTCGACGTCGCCTATCTCATCCTCGATCCGAGGATCCGCTATTGACCACGCACCCGGGCGCGTTGGTCGGCCGCGCGCTCCTGGCGGAGCCGGGCGTCCGCGTGGGCGGGACGCTGCTCGTGCTGATCGCAGGGCTCGGCCTGTTCGCGCCGGTGCTCGCCCCCCTTGATCCGGGCTACGTCGATCCCGCGATGCGCAACCGCCTGCCCGGGGCCGAGGGCATCGTGACACTCGCCGATGGCACAACGCGGGCGGTCATCTACTGGCTCGGAACGGATCAACTCGGCCGCGACCTTCTCGCACGGACGCTGCATGGTGCGAGGATCTCCCTGCTCGTCGGCTTGACGGTGGCCACCCTCACCGTCGCGGCCGGCCTGCTGCTCGGCCTCGCCGCCGGCTATCTGCGCTGGCTCGACGGCGTCGTCATGCGGGTGATGGATGGCCTGATGGCGATCCCGCCGATCCTGCTGGCGTTGGCCCTCGTCGCGATCTGGGGCGCTGGCCTGACCACGGTGATCGTGGCGATCGCGGTGCCGGAAGTGCCCCGCGTCGCTCGACTCGTCCGCTCTGTCGTCATCTCGGCGCGCGAGGAACTCTACGTCGAAGCGGCAATCGGGCTGGGAACGCCCGGCTACGCGGTCGTCACCCGTCACATCCTACCGAGCACGCTGGCGCCGCTGGTCGTGCAGGGAACCTATGTCTGCGCGTCGGCCATCCTGATCGAGGCGATCCTGTCCTTCCTGGGCGTCGGCATTCCGACGGACATCCCGACCTGGGGCAACATCATGGCGGATGGGAGGCTCCTCTTCCGCATCTACCCACACACCATCCTTTGTCCCGGCCTGTTGCTGGCGCTGACGGTGCTTGCCGTGAATGTCCTGGGTGACGGCTTGCGCGACGTTCTCGATCCGCGGCTGCGAACGGCGCTGTCGTGACAGCACCGGTGCTCGCCATCGACGGCCTGACGGTGGCCCTCCCGGCCGGGTCCGACCGTCCGTTCGCCGTCGAAGCGCTGTCCCTCGATGTCCCGCCAGGCGAGACCGTCTGCTTGGTCGGCGAGAGCGCGTCCGGCAAGTCGGTGACCGCGCTCGCGGTTATGGGTCTGCTGCCCGAGGATCGGCTGCGGACGGTCGCCGGCTCCGTCCGCCTTGCTGGCGAGGAGCTTCTGGGCGCCCCGGCCAAGCACCTCCGTCGTCTGCGCGGCGAACAGATGGCGATGGTCTTCCAAGAGCCGATGACCGCGCTGAACCCAGTCCTCTCCTGCGGACGCCAGATCGATGAGGTGCTCCGCGCACACACGGCGCTCGACGCCCGCGCCCGGCGCTACCGGACCGAGACCATGCTGCGGCGCGTCCGCCTGACCGAGCCCGAGCGCATGCTGGCAAGCTACCCGCACCAGCTCTCCGGCGGTCAGCGCCAGCGCATCTTGCTGGCCATAGCCCTGATCCTGGGACCCAAGCTGCTCATCGCCGACGAGCCGACGACCGCGCTCGACGTCACGACGCAGGCGGAGATGCTGAGCCTCCTTCGCGACCTGCAGGCCGAGAGCGGCATGGGCATGCTGTTCATCACCCACGACTTCGGCGTCGTCGCTGACCTCGCCGACCGGGTGGTCGTCATGCGCGCCGGGCGGGTCGTCGAGGCGGGCACGGCACGGCAGGTGCTCGCGCGGCCACAGCACGCCTACACACGCGCGCTGATGGCCGCCGTGCCAACCTTGGAGGCACCGCCGGCACGCGCCCCGCGCGCGCGTCCCGTGCTAGGGGTTCGCGGACTGGCCAAGGCTTACCGAGGCTCAAGCTGGCTCGGCGGCGGCCGCCGGGTCAACGCGGTCACACGCGTGGACGTCGACGTCGCCGCCGGTGAGATCGTCGGCCTCGTCGGTGAATCCGGGTCGGGCAAGTCCACAGCCGCGCGCTGCATCGCTCGTCTTCTCGACCCGTCGGCCGGCACGATCATGCTCGGCGGTACGTCGCTAGAAATGCTCTCACCACGCGCGCTGCGGCCGCACAGGCGACGCGTGCAGATGGTGTTCCAAGATCCGAACCGCTCGCTGAACCCGCGGCTCACGGTCGGGGCCTCCCTCGTCGAGGGCCCGCGCAATCTGGGCCAGTCCCATGCCGACGCGATGGCAGAGGCCAAGCGGGTCCTCGAGCTCGTCGACGTGCCGCCGACGGCGGTCGATCGCTACCCGCACGAGTTCTCGGGCGGCCAGCGACAGCGCATCTGCATCGCGCGCGCACTCGTCGTTCGCCCGGAGCTGCTGGTTGCCGACGAGCCCGTGTCGGCGCTCGACGTCTCGGTCCAGGCGCAAGTACTGGGTCTGCTCGCCCGCGTTCGCGACGAGCTCGACTTGGCGGTCTTGTTCATCACCCACGACCTCCGCGTCGCGGCCCAGCTGTGCGATCGCGTGCTGATCATGCGCGCGGGCGAGATCGTCGAGGCCGGGCCGACCGCCGCCGTGTTCACCACGCCGCGGCACGCCTACACGCAATCCCTGCTCGCATCCGTCCCCGGCAGCAAATGGAGCCCTGGCCTTGCGACTGCTTAGCCTGTTGATCGTCCTCGCCGTCATATCGGGACCGACGACTCTCCGCGCCGAGCCGTCGCTCGACCGCGCGCTCCGCGACTACGCGTCGAGCTATGCCGAGCGGCTGGATGGGCTGCGCTTCGTCGACGGCGTCGTTCCCGGCTGCGGCCGGGCCTGGCACGTCGACGATCGGCGCCTCCAGCTGCCGGCAACCGGTCCGCTGGTCATGGACCACGGTGACCGGCGCGAGCACGCCGTGGTGCTCATGCATGGGCTGAGCGACAGCCCTTTCTTCCTTTGCGCGATCGCCCGGGCGTTCCATGACGCCGGCGCCAACGTCGTGCTGCCGCTCTTGACGGGCCATGGGCTGGCAGAGCCGCTGCCGGAGGCGCACGCGCCGAATCTCGACGCTCGATGGCAGGCCGACGCCCGAGCGGCACTCGCCTTTGCCGAAACGCGCGGCGAGCGTGTCTCGGCCGGCGGTCTCTCGACCGGCGGTGTGCTCTCCGTGTGGCTGTGGGCGAACGCGCCGGAGGCAGTCGACGGCGGCCTGTTCCTCTTCTCGGCGGCATTCGACTTCGCCTGGCGGCTCAGGGCCGCAGCCGCCTGCGCCGGAACGAGCAGCGAGCGCGCGACCAACGCGTTCCGGCGCTGGTGCCACCAGCGCCTCGTCCGCTTCTCCCAGCGGGGTGAGCAAGACTTGCCCTGGCGCTGGGACAACCCCTATCGCAACCGCTTCTCCGACTACGGCGCCCTCGAGCTGGGCTTGCTGCGGCGCGCGACGCTGGTCGAGCTCGAGGGCACCGTCTTCGACCCGCCGCTGTTCATCGCCCATTCGGTCCACGACGACGTGGCGCCGATCCGCGGGGTCGAGGACCTCGCCTCGCGGCACCACGGACCGGCGCCGGTCCGCTGGTTTCGCGTCGACGAAATGGCCGCGGCGAATTGCCCTACCTTTGCCGGAGATTGTCGGACGCCGATGGAGGCGAACGGGGTCTGCGGCGTCGCCCACGCGAGCGTCGTTCTCGCCAACCCCGTCGTGGGCAGCGCGGGTCGCATCTGCGAAGCCGCCAATCCCGCCTTCGCCGCCATGATTGCCGCAGCGATCGACGCGTTCGAGACGCTGGACTGACCGTCGCCGCCCTGTGAGGCACGCTGGCGCTTGACGCCGCCTCCACCCTCACGACACCTAACAACAACGTGAGCTTGCAGGTGAAAGGGGGGCACCATGGAGCGCTTGGACGCAGGACCAGGAGACTTCGTCGCGCGAGCCAAGGCGCTCGCCGTTGACGTGGTGGCACCGCAAGCGGCGGAGACTGACCGCACGGAGACCTATCCCTGGCCGGTCGTCCGCGCGCTCCAGGATGCGAACCTCATGGGGATGACGGTGCCGAAGGCCTATGGCGGACCCGGCGCCGGCTGCCTCGAGACGGCGCTGGTCATCGAGGAGATCGCGAAGGCATGCTGCACGTCGGCGCGGATCGTCGTCGACAGCAACATGGGGGCGCTCGGTGCCGTCATGGCCTACGGCGACGACGCGCAGAAGCGGCTCTGGGCCGAGCATGTGCTGGCGGGCGACAAGCCCGCCATCTGCATCACCGAGCCCGAGGCCGGCAGCGATGCCGGGGCGATGACCACGACGGCCGAACGCCGCGGCGATCGCTGGATCCTGAATGGGACGAAGCACTGGATCACCGGCGGGGGCGTGTCGCGGATCTACCTAGTCTTCGCCCGCGTGGTCGATCCGGAGAGTGCATCCGGCATCGCGGCGTTCACCGTGCTCCCCGATCGCGACCAGGGTCTCGTCATCGGCGCGCGCGAGCCGGCGATGGGCGCCCGCGGCCTACCCGAGACCGCCATCCACCTCGAGGAGGTCGAGCTCCCGGCGGATCGCCTGCTCGTGCCGCCCGAGGGGCCGCGGCTCGGCCTGCAGCGCCTGATGGATGCCTACAACGGCCAACGCGTCGGTGCCGCCGCGGTCGCGCTCGGCGTCGCCCAAGGCGCCCTCGACTACGCCCTCGCCTACCTGCGCGACCGACGTCAGTTTGGTAGGGCGCTCGCGGAGTTTCAGGGCTTGCGTTGGCAGGCCGCGGACATGACGACGAACCTTGACGCGGCCCGATTGCTGATCCGCCGAGCCGCCGAGAGCTGCGGTCCGCGCGGCTTTCCGGATCCGCTGCTCGCGGCGCAGGCGAAGATGTTTGCGGCGGAGCAGGCGATCGCGGTCACCAACGGAGCGCTGCAGCTGATGGGGGCTGCGGGCTACTCGCGCAACCAGCCGCTCGAGCGCATGGTTCGGGACGCGCGGATGTTCACCATCGGCGGGGGCACCGCGCAGGTCCTGCGGAACCTGATCGCCCACAAGCTGCTCGACCGTCCCCGTCAGGCGCCGGCTGACGTAACCCCGCTGCGTCGAACCGCGTGAGGTTCCGGGCTCGACATGCTGAACTTCGACGGCATCGTCACGCTCTTATTCCTGCTGCTCGTGGCCAACGGCACGCCGATCATCCTCAAGCGCGTGCTCGGTGACCTCGCCGCCGCACCGATCGACGGCGGTTTACGCGGCGGTGACGGGCGCCCTTTCTTCGGGCGGGCGAAGACCTGGCGCGGGCTCGTCGGCGCGGTGCTGACGACGGCGCTGGTAGCGAGCGCCGTCGGCCTTGACCTCGCAACCGGCGCAGCGGTCGGGGCGGCTGCGCACGCGGGCGATCTCTTCTCCAGCTACGTCAAACGTCGGCTCGGCGTGCCGGCAAGCGGGCAGGCCGTTGGGCTCGACCACCTGCCCGAGGCCATCTTCCCCGCGCTGGTTGTCCAGCCGGCCTTCGGCCTGTCGCTGCTCGACGTGGTCTTCGTTGGCGTCGCTTTCCTCGTGGGCGGCCTCGTGATCTCGCGCGCCCTGCACCGACTACGGATCCGCGACGAGCCCTACTGAGACACGCGCTCTAGGCGGTGAAGCGTGATCTCCGGCGGGCAGTTGAGCCTGACCGGCACGACGCAAGTGCCGCAGCCGACCGAGGTGTAGCCCGCGAGATCGTGGTGCCGCCAGGCGCCGCGCCCCAGCCGTCGCGGCAGCTTCGCGCTCAGAAAAATGGGGACACCGCCCGGCAGGCAGATCTGGCCACCGTGCGTGTGGCCGCTGAGCATGAGGTCGACACCGCTGTGCGCAGCCTGACGCCATAGTTCCGGCGTGTGCGAGAGAAGGACGGTGAAGGCGTCGACGGGAACGTCGTCGAGGGCGCGGTCGAGGCTATCGGTGCGGTAGAAATGCGCGTCGTCGACGCCGGCGAGATACACCGCTTCGTCGCCCCGCGCGACGCGCACGGCCTCGTTGAGAAGACAGCGGAAACCCATCGCCTCCAAGCCCGGCACCATGTCGATCGAGTCGTGGTTGCCGAGAACGGCGAGCGTCGGCGCCTGGATCCGTGCCGCCAGCGGCTCCATGCCGACGAGTGCAGCGTCGAAGGGACCCGCAGTGTCGCCGCGGTAATCGCCCGTCACGACGCATAGATCGTAGCTCAGGTCTTCAATCAGCGCAGTCGCGCGCGTCAACGCGGCACCGCTCATGTCGGCGTGCAGGTCGCTGAGGTGGAGAACGCGCAGGCCGTCGAAGCTGGCCGGCAGTCTCGGACTCCGCACCCGGTTCTCGCGAACGACAACGCGTTCCGCCTGGCGCTGCCCGTAGCTGTAGAGCAGAGCCAGTTGCAGAGCCCAGGCGATGACGCGGTGTGCGGTGCGGGCGTTCTCGATGTTGAAGCCGACGCGACTGCGGCCGAACACCTGTGCCTCGTTATCGCGCTCGACGCCGCGACGCCGTCGCGCGACGCGCTCGCTTCGTTCGCCGGCGAGGGGCTCGATCCGCAGTGACATCGACCGTCCGCGCCTCAGAGCGCCGATTTTGGCAAGACGCCGTGGATACCCTTGTTGCCATCGACGACCTGCGTGACACGCAGGTCGCAGGCGAGGCTCGCGAGGAGGTACGCTTCCGCGCGGCTCCGCGGCGTGCGGGCGCAGACGAGATCGATCATGCGCCGGACGGCGATCGCCGCGGCGTCGTCCAGATCCTCGTGGAAGCCCATCGAGATCAGCACGTCGTCGGTCTCGGCGAAGGGTAGCGTCGCGACGAGGTCCTTGCGGACGGTCAGGCGGAAGCGGCCGGCAAGCGCGGTCTCAAGGGCATAGACGCAAACCTCGCCGTCGCCCTGGAGCCCGTGCCCATCCCCTGCGGAGAACAGGGCACCGTCGTTGAACACCGGCAGGTAGAGCGTGGTTCCGGGTCGCAGGTCCTTGTTGTCCATGTTGCCGCCATGCGCCCGCGGCGGCGCGGCGCTGACACGTCCCCAGACAGCGGGCGGAGCGACCGAGAGGATGCCGAAGAATGGAGCAAGCGGCAGGCGCGTCCCCCAGGGCAGCACGGCGGCATCGTCGACGATGTCGATCAGGAAGTGAACCGGCTCCGGGAACTCGTCGGGCAGCGTCCCCTGCAGCGGCACGATCCGCGCGTAGCCCCAATCCTGGCGCGAGCGCACGTCGAGGATGTCCACCTGCAGGACATCGCCGGGCTCGGCGCCGGCGACGTGGATCGGTCCGTTGATGACGTGCGAGGTCGGCCCACGGCTCGACGCGAGGGCTGCAAGGACGCGACGGTGCTCCGGCACAAGGCGGCTCGAATCCGCCGGCAGGTCGTCAAAGCCGGCCGCAGGAAGCGCTTCGACGGTGACCTCGTCACCGCTGGCGACGTGCAGCACGGCCGGGGTGGTGGCGTCGAAATAGCCCTGAAAACACGTCTCAGGCGACGCGCTGAGGCGGTGATGCGCCATCCTGCCCTCCGAAGTTGCCGGTGGACGCATCCAAGCGCGTTCCGCTGCGAGCGTCCACGCCCAGCCGGTCGGCCGCAACGCCTTTACAGGCGGGCAGCGACCGGCCACACGACGCCCATGATCACATGGCGCGACCTCGGCCCAGCGGATCTCGAAGCCCAGATGAACCCGCGCGCTACGATCGGCGCGACGGCGGTCGAAGCTCATCTTGAGAGCTACGCTCGGCGCTCAGCCGAGGCGCGCCGCCGGCTCGACGGCACGTTCGACATTCGCTACGGGCCGGGTCCGAAGGCAACGTTCGATCTGTTCAGGCCGGCTGGGCCGCCCCCGCATCCCATCCTGGTCTTTCTGCATGGCGGCTACTGGCGGACGCTCGACAAAGCTGAGCACCATTTCGTCGCTACCGGCCCGGTCGCCGCGGGCTACGCTGCCCTGATCGCCAACTACGATCTTTGTCCCGCCGTCGATCTGGACCACATCGTCCGCCAGGCACGCGAGCTGATACGCTTCATCGGTCGAGAGGCGTCCGCCCTCCAGCTTCGGCCCGAGCGAATCGCGCTTGCGGGGCACTCCGCCGGCGCCCATCTCGCCGCGCTGATTATGCACGACGCCGAGGCCGGCGCCGGGGTCGGCTGGGCCGGGCTCGTCAGCGGCATCTACGAGCCGGCGGTCGTGCTCGGCATCAGCGTCAACGCCGAGGTCCGCATGACCACCGAGCTTGCCGCTCGCAACGACGCTCTTGTGCGCATGCCGAAGGGCAAACCCGTCATCGACGTGACGGTGGGCGCGAAGGAACCTCCGGCCTGGATCGCGCAGTCGACCGCCTACGCCGACGCGGCGCGGGCCGCCGGCATCGACGTCACCTTTGAGCGCGTCGCCAGCGCCGACCACTTCGCGGTCATCGACCACCCGCTCGTCCCACGCTTCGCTACGTAAGGGAGCGATGCTCTGCAGCGATGCAGGCCGCGGGTGGCGTCGGCATGTGCCCGCGCGACCCAGAGAGCTGTCGGCGTGGGCTCGCGCTTACCCTATTGTGCGTACGCGCGACGCAGCCCTTCAGCTTCCAGAAAGGCAATCAGCGCTTCGGGCTCATCGGTCTGGAGGATCGTAGCGCCCGCTTCGGCCCAAAAGCCCCAGCCCTCGTGCACCAGTCCCGGACCCACCGCGATCGGATCGCCACGACCGCCCGAAATCCGCGCGTTCATGCCCTGCCAGAGCACGTTCATCCAGAGATGTGTGTCGTTCTCGATCGCCAGCGCCCGAGCGGGAACGCTGAAGTGCAAGCCGCCGTCTTCCGTGATCGGCGTTCCCGGCTCCCAGCGGTTGAGCACCTCGATCGCCTCTGGCGCGAATGCCTCGTAGGCGTTGATCACCGGCTCCAGGTCCTTCAGCTCGGCGTCGTCAAGGATTGGCATGAAGACGACGTCGGCCTCGATCGCATCGAGCGTCGCGCGCGCAGCTTCAAGCTGCTGCGGCGTGTTGGTCACGTTCTTGATGACCAGTTGGTCCGCCACGCCCACCTCCTCTGCGATGCGCGTGACGTTCACCAGCTCCTCAACACCGAGCTTGATGTCGACGTTCATGAGGATCCGGCCGTCGATCGCCTCGAACACCTCCTCGAGCGTCGGCACCACCTCGTCCGTCGGCGTCTCCACGCCGAGCACGACCTCGCCGGGGCCATGATAGAGGCCGATCACGAGATTGCAGGCGCGGATCTCGTCGAGCGTGTGCTCCGCGACCGGTCCTTCGCAGGTCGTGGTGCGGTCGAGCGTCTCGTCGTGAATGACGACGTAGCGGCCATCGGCGGTCTTCTGGACGTCCAGCTCGACCATCTCGGCGCCGATCTCGACAGCCCGGTCGATCGCCGAGAGCGAGTTCTCGGCCAGGACCACCTCACCGCCCTGCCACCAGCTGCCGCGGTGGGCGACGACCATGACGTGATCGCGGTTCGCGTTGGCGTTCGTGAGCCGCTCAAGGATCTGCTCGACCCGTGTACCCGCCGCCAAGACCGGCGTCGCAGACATACCGACGAGAAGCAGCGTCATCGCAACCTGAGCACGGGCGTGCATCGGTGTCTCCCAGTCGCTTGCACCCTCGCCGCGACAATAGCTCGGAAGCGGCGACACGATCGTGACAGGCAGGAATGCCACCAACGGTTGCGATCTGGCTCGCCCACGCTTGCGACCCCGTCGTCGGGCTACGTTGCCCGATATCGCGTTTAGCTACCCGATCAGCCGACGCGTCCGTCCTCAGGTGCCCTAGGGCTGAAACGCCTCAGCGCTGGCGCCGATGGCGGCGCTGATCGGCCCGGCGAGCAGCGGCGCGGCGATGGCGACCAGCTGCGGCCACTGGCGACTAGGATGAAACGAGAGGCCGCGGGCGACCAGCCAGTCGGGCCTGTCGCGAAGCGCGATGGCATCTTCATCCATGATCTCTTCGGCCAGCTCGCTCAGGCGCACGGCGACCGGCACATAGAAGCTCGCGATCATTAACGTGAACGTCGTGCCCCAATAGAGGGTCACCGCGACGGCTGCTACGTCCAACGCCAAGTCGGCATCGCTGGCCAACGTTGCCCCGGCCAACTGAGTCCACGCACCCATGTGCAGGACGCCCGCGACCATGAAGGCGGAGGAGAGCCCGACAATCTCACGGAGCTGGAGGGCTCGGCGCGCCAGCGACCGTTCGTTCCAGCCTTGAACCGGCGGCAAGGCGCTGGCGGCGGCGGTGGTGACCAGGAGCGCCGGCACGAAGACGCTCAGCACGTTGATCAGGGCGACCACGAACCCGGCCGCCGCCGCGTGCCCTCCGGTGACGGAAGGCTCCATCCGCAGCGCCTCCAAGGTGACCCGGAAGATCGCACTCAGCGGTAGGTCGAACGTGTCGGCCACGGCCAGGTTGGCCAGGCCCAAGAGCGTCGCCACCATCGTGAAAACGACGAAAGGGCGCCGCGCGCGGCGCTGCACCCGCGTGTTGAGAATGCGCCATGCGCCGACGGCAGCAGCGACGATGATGCAGACGTAGAGGAGCGCGGTCGCAGCCCAGCTCAGGGACGCGGCGGCCAAGACCGCTTCGCGCTCCGGCCCCGCGCCGGTGCCGTCGCCGACGACAACGAGCGTTTCGCCGAGGCGGGCGTAACCGTTGCCCGCCAGCTCGAAGACGATATTGGCGAGGAACAGCACGGCCAGTGGCGGAACGCCCAACCACAAATAGTCGAGCTCCGCTCGGGAAAGGGGACGTGTCCGCAGGCGCGAGGTGCTGGACTCTTCCATTGCGGTCAGCTTGCAGCCGCAGCCTGCTGCGCGCAAGCTCACCCGAGGGGTCGCTCGGGAGAGTGTGGAATGCCTACGCTGCGTGTCGCCGTCGCCGGTCTTGGTGCCATTGGCTGGCCGGTCGTCCAGCGCCTTGATCGCGGGATGGGTGGCCTACGTCTCGTGGCGGTCAGCGCGCGGAACCTGGACGCAGCGGACGCCAGGATCGCCGCGCTCGCGACCGCCGTCCCCGTCGTGCCGGCCTGCGCGCTGGCCGAGCATGCCGACGTCGTCGTCGAGTGTCTGCCGGCTGCCGCCTTTCGCGACGTCGCCGTGCCCACGCTAGAAGCGGGACGGACCTTGATGCCGCTCTCCGTCGGCGCCCTACTCCAACACGAAGACCTGATCGAGCTGGCGCGCCGCTCGGATGCACGGATCTACGTGCCCACCGGCGCCCTTGTCGGCCTCGATGCGGTCAGGGCGGCTGCCTATGGCAAGATCCACAGCGTGTCGTTGGAGACGCGGAAGCCACCTCAGGGGCTGGCAGGCGCACCGCACCTCATCGCGCATGGCATCGACGTGAGCGCCCTGACCGCACCTGAGCGCGTGTTCGCAGGGTCAGCCCGTGAGGCGGCGGTGGGCTTTCCCGCCAACGTCAACGTCGCCGCAGCGCTGGCTCTCGCCGGTGTCGGCCCGGACCGCACGACGGTCGAGATCTGGTCTGACCCTGGCGTCGCGCGGAACACGCACACCATCCGCGTCGACGCCGAC
>CAYUKE010000036.1:3165-14566 GCA_964445185.1 uncultured Geminicoccaceae bacterium | reverse complement strand
GGCGCATTCGCATTCGCAGGCGCAGGCGCAGTCGCATTCGCAGGCGCAGCGTTCCTCCCAGCGACGGACGACGCGTTGACGACTTGGCTTCTCTTCCTCGGCCTCCTGCCGCTGCTGAATGCGCTCTTCGACTACGTCTCCATCGGGTTGACCCGGCTTCTCCTCCGTCGCGGCGCGGTGCAGCCGACGTCGGCTTTGATCTACGGCCTTCTTGACGTCGTCATCGCGCTTGGCCTCTTCGTCGGGCTCCGGGCCCTGCTGCTCGTGTTCGTGCACCTCATGAATGCCCTCGCCGGTGCCGACCTCGTCGACCTACCAGGCCTGTTCATGGATCTGCGCGACCCCGAGGCCCGCGGCGACTACGGGTGGCTCTACGCCACCATCTTCACGACGCTGATCCCGACGCTCCTGCACCTCTCCATCGCGCTCTGGAGCTTCGTCGCCTTCATCCCGCCAGCGCTCGTGCGCTGGACGTGCAACTGGCTGCGGCTCGCGGGCGAGAGCGGCGCGTGCAAGCTTCGCGCCGTCACCTCGCTGACCGCGATGACGGTCGTCACGCTGATCCTGCCGCCCGTGCTCATCGCCGGCACCTGGTACGGCCTCGTCGCCGTGTTCCCCACCCTCGGCGGCGCCTACCTCGACGCCTTCCAGTGGTTCACCTGCCACGCGCTCGACCCGCGCGTCTGTGCCCTGCCCTGAACCGCCGCTTGCCGCGCTAGCCGCCCCTGACTATGATTATCGTCCTAGTTTTGGCCGGAAGCGACGTGCGGATGCCGCCATTACGAAACGAACCCAAGCGCGCGTTTGAGCCGGCGACGTCAGGGCGCCCGCGCGCTTTCGGCGTCGCCTTCGCGCTCGACCAGGAAGACCATGGCCGTCGCCTCGCGGCGCCGCTCGACCAGGCGGCAGCCGATCTCCGTGCAGAAGGCGGGGACGTCCTCCCAGGCCTGGCGGTCGGTCGCGAGCAGACGCACGCGCGCGCCCGGCGGCGCCTGCAGCAGCGCCTTGCGCAGCCGGAGCACCGGCAGCGGGCAGAGCTGGCCCCGCGCGTCGACGACGGTAGGTGCGCCGGGCGCCCTGCTCATCCCCACCAGCGGCCGGAGGCGCCGAGCGCCGAGGTCACCAGCCCGAGCGCCAGGTTGACGGCGACGATCTGGCGGATCGCACCGAGCGCGCTCGCCGCGGCCGCGTCGTCTTGCGCGGCGCGTGCCGCCTTGAAGCGCGCCCAGGGTCCGCGGATCAGCCAGACGAAGAGGAGCGCCATGACGAGGCCCGTCGCGTGCATGATGTGGATGTGCACGCCGGCACCAGCGAAGCCGCCGAAGCCTGCGAACAGGAGCCAATAGCCGGTGGCGAGCAGGACGACGATGGCAGCAGCGACCCAGACGAAGAAGCGGCGGAAGACACCGTGCCAGACAGCCAGGCGCTCGGCCGCCGGGCGCTCGCCGAGGGTCGGGCGGAGGACGACATAGGCCAGGAACATGCCCCCCACCCAGATCAGGGCGGCGAGCTGATGCAGGGCGGCGGACGCTGTCAACATGGACCCTCGCACGACAGGTTACGATGCAGCGTTAACTCGACGCTAACGCGTCGTCGACAAGCTCCCAAATGGCCAATCCCGGGAGAGGCGACGTGGACGAACTCGATTTCGCGCGGCGACGCGCCGACAGCCAGGCCGTCGCCGGCGACCAGCTCATGCTTTACGGGCCGGCGGGCCGGATCGCGCGGATCGCGTTGCTCGTCGACCAGCTCGACGATCTGGGCTTCCGCACCGAGCTCGCCGCCGACGTCCTCGACGCCTTCCCGCACGCCGAGCTGCACGTGGTCCACGACCGCCGCAGCGAGCCGCACGCGCCGGTCGCCGGCCGCAAGCCGACCGTCTGGGGCGGCACCGGGCAGCGGCGCGGCTTCCTCAGGCGGAACGAGGCGCCGGTCCTCCGCGTGCCGCAGCTCGGCGACTACGACGTGCTGTTGCGCGTCGGCGATCGCCGCTCACGGCCGTTCGTGGCGCGCAGCGACGCCCTCGACCTCACCTACATCCTCGACCTCGAAGGCGGCGTCGACGCCTGCGGCCGGCCGACCGGCCGCGTCGGCCCGACGCTCCAGGACCGCGGCGTCCTCTCCTCGGTGGACGTGGTCTGGTGCGCGTCGCGCTGGCTCATGGGCACGCTCCGGCGCCGCTGGCGGGTCGACGCCAACCTGCTCTTCCCCGGCACCGATCTCGATGGCGTCGTTCGCACCGACGGCCCGCGCCGGCGCATCCTCGCCGTCGGTGGCGGCGTCGATGCGACCTGGCAAAGCCGGCTCGCCACGCTCGCCCGTGTCCGTCGCGACCTCGAGCTCGTCCTGCACGGACCACGCAGCGAGCACCCGCAGCGGCAGGGCTGGCAACATGCCGAGCCGACGCCCGAGACCTTCCGCGCCCTGCTACCCGACACGCTCGCCGTTCTCGTGCCGCCGAGCGATGGCTTCGAGCCGCGCGCGATCTGGGCGCAGCAGGCGGGCGTGCCGGTGATCGCGCCGATGCGTGGCGGTGCTGCCGAGACGATCGAGGGCCTGGAGCGGCGGGCGCCGACGGGCGTGCTCCTCGAGGAGCTGCGCGACGAGGCGCTGCTCGACGCGGTCGCCTTCGTCGAGCAGCGGGCCGCGTTGTTCACGGTCGACGCCATCCAGACCAACGCCAAGCGCTGGTCGCGCGCCCGCTTCCGCGGGACCCTCTAGGCGCTGGTTTTCGTCGCCTGGTGCCGACACCGCGCCGCCATCGACGGGAACGGCTCGGTTCGGTTGCCCACCGCCAGCGACGCCGATTTGCTTCAGGACGCGGCGAAGTAGTCGGCGCGCAGGACCGCCACCTCGGAGACGAACAAGACGCCCGAGCTGGTCGCGAAGAAGGGGCCGAGGCCGTCGACGACGGCGTCGATCTGCGCCTCGGGACCGACCGTGATGACCATGACGAAGGAGCCGAGGTCGTCATAGGTAATGCGGCCGGCGTGGGGTCCGTGATGGCCCATGCCAGCGACGTCGCGGACCAGGGTGTGGCCGGCGATGCCGGCACGCTTCATCAGCCCCTGCAGCATCGGCAGGTGCTCGGCCTCCAGCACCACCTCCAGCTTCGTCATCTTGTGCAGGGCAGGCATCGCCAACCTCCCGATCCTCGTCCAAGCGTCAGCCGACGGCGCCCAGATGATGGACGAGCGCGGCGGAGATCCGCTTGATCCGCTCCCCCAGCGCCTCGAGCGGCTGGAACAGCTGCTGGTGCTCTTGGCGATAGGACTGGCCGTCCTCGTCGGCATAGGTCGCCGTCTCGCCCCAGTCCAGGGGCGGTGCCGCCACCTGCACATAGGGGAAGATCCGCTTCAGCACCGCAACGGCCGCATCGATGTCGAGATGCAGGAGCAGGGCGATGACCTCCTCGCGGGTCATCTCGTGGCGGCCGGAGAAGTCCGGGATCTGCACGGCGAGCGTGTAGAGCCGCAGCATGCAGGCGAGCCGGACGGCGTTCAACAGGTGCATCGTGTCCCTCGTCTCCGCCGAGACGACGATCGGTTCGCCGCCGCTCGAGCGCAGACTGCGCCGGTGCGCCTTGAGACCATGCGCAAGGTCGAGATGATCCTTCATCAATACGCGAAAGACCCTGACCAGCCCTTCGTGCACCCGCGCCCGCTCGCATGCCTCGGCCACGGCTCGACAGCACTCCTGGCGGGCGACCTCGTCGGTACGCGCGCCGCGGAGCAACCAGAGCGCCGGATCGAGGAGGTCGATGTAGGCGCGCAGCACTGCCGGATCGGAGTACTTGAACGCGTGCTCGATCATGCCGACGAGGCGGCGGAAGCGATCGCTCTCGGCGTAGAGCACGCGGAACCGGTCCGGGTTCTTCGCCATCGCCATGCCGGCGCCGCCGACCGAGTTGGCGAGAAAGCCGAGCTGCTGGAGGATCGCGTTGTTGGGGATCGCGCGGAGCTGCGAGGGATGCTCGAGGTTCTGCGGCCCGTGCCCCTCGTGCTGTCGCCGCACCGCCCGCGAGCCGGTGGCGTCGAGCATGTTGGCGCCGTAGACGCCCAGGAGAGCAGCGTAGTCCGGATTGTCGACGAGCGCATCGGAGAAGCGCTTGATCACCGTGAAGAACTCGGCAGCGAAGACGTCGTCGGCGTAGAACGGATCAGGACCCGGCGGCGGCTCGGACAGGGTATGCTCAAGCGCGCGGGCGAGCAGCGCCGAAGCGGTCTGTGGGTGCAGGAACAGCATGTAGCCGTCGCCGCCCTGAAAGCTCGCTTCCTCCTTGACCCGGATGCCCGCGGCGCGGAAGCGGCGGCGTGTCTCCGGCGTGTCGAGATAGGCGAGGCGATCCGCGAAGCTCGCCGGATGGGCACCGCGACCGATGCTCTCGCCGTGGGTGTCGAACATGACGACCTCGACGTCGGTCAGCCCCTGCTCGCGCAGGAGGTCGACGAGGTCGAGCTTCAGCCGCTCGATCCGCACCGCGGCCGCCGTCTGGCCCAAGAACCGGCCAGCATCAGAGTAGCCCGTCTGCAGGCAAAGCCGGCCGCGGCGCCGGATGTAGTCGCGATAGGGCCAGCGATCGAGGGCCTCGCGCACGACCTCGACGCCGCGCTCGAGCGCCTTCTCCGTCTCGAACAGGGGCGAGAGGTCGACCTTGTCATCGATGCCGAAGAGCTTGGCGAAGTGCAGGGCTGCAAGCAGCGTGAAGGCGCTGTCCGTCTCGGCGATGAGAAAACGGATCGGCTCGTCCGCATCGACCACCTTGAGGAGCTGCGCCATGATCATGAAGACACGACGCGCGGTGGTGCGCTCGGCACTCACCGAGCCGAAGTGGACCGACGCCGGCGTCTCACGCTCGATCAGCTCGCAAACCGCGTCGAGATAGCTCAGGCGGTAGCTCGGGTCGTCCGGCGGGTGGTCCATCTCCAACTGCTTGCGAATGGCGTTGTGCAGCTGGACCGCGTTGATGCGGAAGTGCGTCTGCGCTCGGGCCAGCCCGGAGCCGGCGAGGTCGCTCGCCAGCACGGCGAGGTCCAGGGCCGTCTCTTCGACCTGGGTCCGATCGAGCGCGCGTTCCACGATCTCGATCAGCGGCCGGCTAGAAACGAGCCGGATCGGGTCCGGCCGCAGCATCTCACGTGACCATCCCGCGAGCCGTTGCAGCGCCGCCTCATCGTCGCCGGCGGCCGCCATCACCGCGGCGCCTTCCTGCACGGTCTTCAGCGCGAGCGCGAGACGGGCCTCGAGCAGTTCCAACGGCGAGACGACGGTGGGCTCGGCGCCGGCTCTCGCGAGCAGGTCCTGCACGCGGTCGCGGAGCGCCACCAATTGACGCGCCTGCACCTCGAGCCGCTTGGCGAACGTCGTCCGCCAGGGGATATCCGCGCGTCCGTCGAGGTCGTAACCAACCCAAGTCGCGACCGTCGCCAGCCGAGGCCGCAGCTCCCGCCAGCGCTCGGGGTAGCGCTCGCGCGCGACCTCCAAAAGCAACCGGTGCGCCCGGTCCAGCGCCGTCCGCAAGCGCTCGATCGCTGCCAGGCTGAGCCGATGCTCGAAGTCGAGCGTGATCGGCTGCTGGGCGCGATGGTCGACGCGGGCAAGCTTCTCGACCAGCGAGTCGCGGTCGGCATCCGCGAGCGGGCTACCCTCGCGATCACGGCCGAGCGCGAGGCAGAGCAGGTCGACCTGAACCTCGACGTCGTGGGCGAAGGTGGGATGCGCCGTGAACACGAAGCCGAACCGCGGCGTCTCCGTCCACGCCCGAAACGCGTCGAAATCCTCCGGCAACGCGCGATAGAGCGACCGCAGCCGCTCGGCGTTGGCTTCATCCTCGACCTCGCCGAGGTAAGGCGCGAAGCGCCGGGCACGATCAAGGCTGGCGTCGAGGGTCAGCTTGCCGATGAGCGCGTCGACGGCGCCATCGTTGGTGCCTTCGGTCCGCCACCGCTCTTCCAGTTCGACCGCGAGCAGCAGCACGGGGTTCGCGAACCGGTCCTTCGTCGTGATCGCCCGGAACTCGGCGAGGCTATGGCGTAGCCACTGGAGGAGATCTCCATGCCGGGGCGGTGCATCCAAGTCGTCAGCCCTCCCCTCGGCGCCGGCGACGAGATGGCCTCACGCGCGCGCCGGAACGAGGCCGGTCAGATGCGCCACATTCTTCGCGAAGATGCGGACATGCGCGAGCGGCCGCGCCTTGACCAGCTCCTTGTTCATGTAGGCGTCGAAGGTCAGCTCCTGGACGTCCACGTCGCGGCAGATCGAGACGAAGCGTTCGCGTCGATCGTCGTCTCGATACCAGTAACGCTGCATCAGCCCGAGCACCCAGAACACGTTGCCGTGGCTCCGCATGAACCGACGCCGCGCCTGGGCCAGCGCGCCCGTCTTGCCGGTCTGGCAGAACGCGTCGACCGCCTCGCCTGCCAACCGGCCGCCGAGCATCGCGTAGAAGATCCCCTCGCCCGAGGCCGGCGCGACGACACCCGCGGCGTCCCCCGCGAGGACCACGTTGCGGCCATCGTCCCAACGGGGCAGCGGCTTCAGCGGGATCGGCGCACCCTCACTGCGGATGGTTGCGCATCCCTCAAGCCCCGCCGCCCGACGCAGCCCGCCGACCGCATCGCGCAGCGAGAAGCCTTTGTGGGCGGTGCCGGTTCCGATGCTGACCGTGCCGCCGTGCGGAAAGACCCAGCCGTAGAAGTCCGGCGAGAGGCGCCCGTCGTAGTAGACGTCGCAACGCGTCGGCTCGTAGGTGTCGTCGCGCGGCGCCTCCGCGATCTCGTGATAGGCAAAGACGAACGGCGGCGTGTGTTCCGGCAGCGCCTGCCGCGCCACCGCGGAGCGGGCGCCGTCGGCGCCGACCACCGCGCGCGCGCGCACGCAAACGTCATTGCGGTTCGTGTGCGACGGGCCCGGATGGTAATGGACGAGGGTTGTGCCGTCATCTTGGGGGTCGAGGCGCGCGAAGATGCCGGTGCAGCGCTCGGCGCCGGCCAAGCTGGCGCGCTCACGCAGCCGCTCGTCGAAGGTCTCGCGATCCACCATGCCCACGAAGCCGCCCTTGATCGGGATGTCGACGTGCGCGCCCTTCGGCGAGACGATGCGGGCTTTGGTGATGTGCGCGACCAGCCACGTGTCGGGGATCGCGAACTCGTCGATCAGCCGTGGCGGGATGGCGCCGCCACAGGGCTTGATCCGACCCGCGCGATCAAGCAGCAGGACCGAGCGGCCGCGCGCCGCCAGCGTCTCGGCGGCCGTGGCGCCGGCCGGACCCCCACCGACGACAACGGCATCGTAGGTTTCCAGTCGCTCCACGGTATCAACCTCCCATTGTTGTGGCGGCAGCCGCGCCGCGCGGGGCGACCGCCACAGCTTCGCTGCCCCCCGGCCCCGCCACGCGCCACGCGAGCCAAGCGGCGACGACGAACAGCACCGCCTCCGCGGCGAAGACCGACCCATAGGCAACAAGGGGCGAACCCGTAGCGAGGCGACCCAAGTCAACGGCGACCGTGCCCAAGAAGCCGCCGAGCGCCGACGCGATGGCCTGCGCCGCACCCCACAGACCGAGCCGTATCCCCTCGCGGCCCTGGATGCCGACGCCCGCTAACATCATCATGGAGCCGATCGCGGCGACGGCGAAGGCGCCGTTCGCCAGGCCGAGAGCGAAGACGGTGGGCCGCAGCGGCCAGCCGGGGCCGACCATGCCGCCGACGATCAAAGCCGCGAGCGCCGCCGCCGAGGCGAGGCAGCCGATGATCGTCCAACGGCGCATCCAGCCCTTGGGCGCCAGACCGCGGGTGCCGATCGCGGCGACCGCGATCATGCCGATCAAGACACCGCCATATTGCCAACTGGCAAGCCGGGTCGTCTCGCCCGGCGTCATGCCGAAGACCAAACCGGCGTAGGGCTCGAGGATCAGATCCTGCGCGCTGTAGGCGAGCATCGCCACGAAAACGAAGACCGTGAAGCGGCGTGCCTCACGCTCAGCCCAGATATGCTGGAGGACCTGACGGAAGCCGAGATTGGATGCGGGCCGCGGTCGCTCCGCCTCCACGCCAGCCTCGATCCCCCAGACGGCAAGTGTGGCCACCACGAACGCAGTCGCGCAGACGACGCTGGCGACGACCACGAGCCGGCGAAACGAGAACGGGTCGAGCGCCGCACCGGCCAGACCAGCGGTGACGACGAAACCGGCAATCATCATCAGCCAGAGAATGGCCGCCGCTGCCGGCCGCCGCTCCGGCGGCAGGCTCGCCGCAGTGAGCGCCAGCAATGAGGTGCCTGCCGCGCCCGCGCCGCTGCCGATCAGAAAGAAGCCAAACGCCGCAAGGGCGAGACCGCCGCCGACCGACGAGGCGGTAAGTGCCGTCGCCGCCGCGGCGATAACGCCGCCAGTGGCCAGCACGGCCATGCCGCCAATGATCCAAGGTGTCCGCCGCCGACCAACGTCCGAACTGTGGCCGAAGCGCGGCCGCAGGATCTGGACGCCGTGGTAGATCGAGACCAGCAGCCCGGGCACGACCGCCGCCAGAGCGAGCTCGACCACCATGACCCGATTCAGGGTCGCGGTGGTGAGGACGACGACCGCGCCGAGAGATGCCTGAACCAAGCCCAGGCGAGCGATCCCGACCCAGCCGACCGGGCGAGCGCTCAAGGAGCCAGCTCGCGCAACGCGAAGGCGGCCGCCAGCATGCCCAGGACGTAGAGCAGGATACCCGTGCCGTTGTACCAGGGCGCAAGGCCGCGCGGGTCCCGCAACAGACGCAGCATCAGCCCTCCCTGGGCCGCAAGCAGCACCGCGATGACGCCGGCGTGCCATGGCCGCGCCCAGAGCAACAGGAGCACGATGACCGCAAGCTGGGACGCCGCCATCACCACACATGCCAGCCGCGCAGCGCGGTCGACACCGAGACGTACCGGCAAGGAGCCGACGCCCAGCCGCGTGTCCCCGGCGACCGACTTGAAATCGTTGAGCGTCATGATCCCGTGCGCGCCTAGACCGTAGAGCAGGGCTACGATGACGATGCGCGCGTCGGGCATCGCCGCCGTCATGACCGCCGTGCCGGTGAACCAGGGTAGCGTCTCGTAGGAGAGGCCGACGGCCAGATTGCCGATCCAGCCGTTGCGCTTCAGTCGGAACGGTGGCGCGCTGTAAGCCCAAGCCAGCAGCAGGGCGACGACCGCGGCGCCGAAGCCCCAGACGCCCAGCGTTGTCGCGACAGCGAGCGACAAGAATGTCCAGAGGAGCGCCAACCACAGGCCCCAACGCCCCGGGATCCGGCCGGACGGAATCGGGCGGTTCGGTTCGTTGATCGCATCGACATGGCGGTCGTACCAGTCGTTGACTGCCTGGCTGGTCGCGCAGACCAACGGTCCCGCCAGCACGACACCGACGATCACGAGCGGCCACCGACTACCGACCGGCACGCCAGCGGCAACCACGCCGCATGCGTAGGCCCACATCGGCGGAAACCAAGTGATGGGCTTGAACAGCTCCGCGACCGCCGCGGGCGCCGGCAATGCCACAACGCTCACGCCGGATTGCCCTCACGCCCGTCGTCATCGCCGTCGCCGTCGCGCAGCCCGTAGCGATGCAGTTTGACATAGAGGCTCTGCCGGCTGAGCCCGAGCAACTCCGCCGCCGATGCCCGGTTGTTGCCGGTGAGCGAGAGGGCCGCCTCGATGTAGAGCCGCTCGATCATGTCGGTGGTCTCCCTGACGACATCCTTCAACGACACCCGGCCAACGAGCTCGGTCAACTGGTCGACGGAGTGCGGCAGGGCGCGGCTGCCGGCGGGCGGGTGCTGGAGGCGACGACCAACATTGCGGATGACGAAGCCGAAGGCCGACTTGCCGGCTTCGTCGAGTGCTGCCGCCGAGATCTCGACGTCGGTCGTCACGCCATGCTCGCCACGCAACTCGGTCGCGAAGAGCTTGACGTTCCCGCGCTCGCGCAGGTTCGCGAACATGACGTTGAGATCGACGCTGGACCGGCCAACCCAGCGCTCGAGGGTCTCCCCGAGGGCCTGATCGGTGCTCGCCAGCTGCGTGAGGTCGACGAAGGCCGCGTTGACGTGGACAATCCGGCCCTCGTTTGTCGTCAACGCGAAGGCGTCGGGTGCCGCATTGATCGCCTGAACGACACGCGCGTCGATCGGGTTGGCGGCAACAACGCTGGCGGCGCCCGCCGTTAGCCGGACCAGGAAAAGCGCGGTCGCCTCCTGCCGAAACAGCGCTGCGGAAACGACGAACCGCGCGTCACCCTCGGCCGCCCCTGCCGTGATCTCGTCCGGTCGGCCTGTCGTCCGGACCCCGGCGAGCATGGCTTCCACTGCGCGCGTGCTGGCGGTGTCGAAACCCTGCGGGAACGCCGTCCCGACCACGCGACCACCGTCGCCGCCGAAATGCGCCGTTGCCGCCGGATTGGCCTCCAGTACGCGCTGCGATGCGGCATCGACCACCAGCACCGGGTCCGAGGCGATCTGGAACAGCAGGCGATAGCGTGTCTCGACGTGGCGCAGGCGCGAATAGTCCCGCTCCAGAGACTGCTGCGCGTCGACGAGCCGCTGCTGCAATCGAACGGCGCTGCTCTGGTCGCGGCCCAGCAGCAAGGTGCCGCGACCCGATCCCAATGCGACGCCGCGATACAACATGGCGAGTTCCGCGCCGCTCGCGAGGACGTGGTCGATATGGCGCCAACGGCTTTGCCGGCTGCTTGCAGCCTCTTCCAGGATCTGCCTGACCTTGTCCCTGGTTTCCGTGGTGATGGTGTCGGCGAAGCGCCGTCCGATCCAGTCGGCGGCGAAGTCCGCGGGGAGCTCGTCGGCGCTGAAGCCGACATCAAGGACCGCGCCCTCGGCATCGACCATCACGCTCACATCGGCTGCACTACAAACAATGATCGCCGCTTGGTCTGCATCAAGACCTCGAAGCGTGTCCCTTGGGTTGGAGAAGGGCTTCACGTGAGGTCCGTCCTCGCGCCTTGGCGTCGCCGTACCTGTCGACCGCTCGAGACCGCCCCCTCTCGCCCCAAGCGACCGAGCCAGACACCGATATCGTCCAGCCTCGGTAAAACAGCCGAACGTTAACGAGATTGTCAAGTCAAGTTTACGTCCAGCTTGCCTGACAGATCCTATCCGCGGCACTTGTGCTAGTTGGTGTCGCTAGCAGGATGCTGAAGAAGTCAGGTGATTCGGGGGCGGAGGTGGCGCCACCGCACGCGTTGAGGCGTCGGGTGGGCGGCGCTGAGCGAGGTGCTTAGTGCGAGCAGCCGGCCACGACGTCGCCCCGGCCGGATGGCTCCGATGCCAGGCGGGCCTTGGGCTGGCTCATATTGCCGCGCCGACCAGCTTGGGTCGTCGGATCAGGTTCGAGGCGGCCGCAGCGGAGGTGAAGGACCTGCGCA
>CAYUKE010000036.1:0-3065 GCA_964445185.1 uncultured Geminicoccaceae bacterium | reverse complement strand
TTGTTCTCGGCGCCCCAACGACCCGCCGTACCAGACGGATCGAACCACGACACAAGCGCCCAGCCCAGAGGTCCTTCAGCGGCCTGCTAGTAGACGTCGCGCGGCCGCAACGGCGTCACAGCCGTCGACCGCTATCGCGTCGGCACCGACGGCCGCCCCGTCCACAGCCCCGCCCGCGATCAGCGTCGCGACCGCGCGACCACGGACCGCTGCGTGGATCGCCTCGAGCACGCCGCTGACACGATCCGCATCGACGGTCCCCGTGGCGACAATCCCGACCACGTCAAACGGTTCCCGCCGGAGCAACGCCTGCAGCGCGTCTCGGGTTGGAAAGGTCTCCGTCAGCGCGTCCCAGCCCGCGCGTCGGAAGAACTCGCCCGTGAGCGCGGCCTCGAAGCTATCGACCATCGCGACCGGACACGCGCGACGCGCGCCGGGCACAGGCGTGAGCAGCACGCGGTGGACCGAACCGACGGTCGGCTCCTCTTCATAAAACCGCGGCGCCAGGGCGTGCAGCAAGGAATGCAGCATGGAGATCGCAAGCGTTGCCTGCGCTCCTGAACAGCCGTCGTCCGACCACAGCTCGCCGACCCGTCGCGCCGCCGGCGCCAGCAGCTCGCGATAGAGCGTCTGGACCGATCGCCCGGCCGCGTGCAGCTCGTCGACGTAGCTCGCCAGCTCAGCGGCCGATCGTTCAAAGAGCATTCGCGCGAAGCTGTCCGTGTCCGGTAGAGCGCCCACCTGCTTGACGGCGCTATCTGCGCCGCGGCCGGCCTGGACGAGACGGGGAATGATGGTCGCATCAAGGGCACAACGAACTTGAGCATGCTCCGCCGAGAAAACGGCCGCTCCTGCCCGACGTTCTCGAGGGTCGCCGCTCGCCGGAGGTACGACGCGCGCGAAAGCCCGCGCCGGTGGCTCTTCGAACGTATTGATTGCGGCGTGCGGCTTCGTCGCAGCCATGGTGTCGCCCTCCTCCCATAGGAGACACCCGTCAGTTAGAGCGCAACGTAATTGTGCTCAACCGAGACCAGCCGCCGACTTGACATGTTGAGCGTGGCAGTAGTCGCGACCAATGTCAATCTCTATTGACGTTGCGTCTAGTTGACAGTTGTTCGGCTCCCACCCTAGATTCCTCACGACTCAGCGCGCGTAGGGAGGCGCGATGCCTGTCTTGTCCGGCCAGCCGAACATCCGTCACCCGCTGTACACGGCCGCTGAGCGGGCGCGCCGCGACGCCAGCCCTTGGACCTTGGTGCAAGGCGTACTGGCGCCCCTGCAGTTTCTGATCTTCTTGGTCAGCCTTGGGCTTGTGCTGCGCTACCTGGCGACCGGCGAGGGCTACGCGCTGGCGACCGGCTCAATCGTCCTTAAGACCGTCGTCCTCTACACCATCATGGTAACAGGCGCCGTCTGGGAGAAGGTCGTCTTCGGACGCTACCTGTTCGCGCCGGCCTTCTTCTGGGAGGACGTGTTCAGCGTCCTCGTCCTTGCGCTGCACACCGCGTATCTGGTGGCACTGGCCGCCGACACCTGGTCGCCGTCGGCGCTGATGGCCCTGGCGCTTGCCGCCTATGCCGCCTACGTCATCAACGCTGCGCAGTTCGTCCTCAAACTGCGCGCGGCGCGACTGCAGGGCCCGCTTGCGGATCCTAAGCCCGGAAGCAGACTTTGAGCGGCGCGACGCCGCTGCCGACGACGCCCGGCGTCGGATCGATCCCGCCCGAGATCATCCGCGAGCCCGGTCAGCGCGCCGTGTTCTGCGGGCTGACCGGGATCATCTGGCTGCACCGCAAGATCCAGGACGCCTTCTTTCTCATCGTCGGCTCTCGTACCTGCGCACACCTGATGCAGTCCGCGGCGGGCGTCATGATCTTCGCCGAGCCGCGGTTCGCCACCGCCATCGTTGAAGAGCGCGATCTCGCCGGTCTCGCGGATCTGGATGACGAGCTCGATCAGGTCGCGAGCAAGCTGCTGGAGCGTCGCGCCGACATCAAGCTTCTCTTCCTCGTCGGCTCGTGCCCGTCGGAGGTGATCCGGCTCGACCTCAACCGCGCCGCGGAACGCCTATCGACACGCTTCAGCCCGCGCGTGCGGGTCCTCAGCTACTCGGGCAGCGGTATCGAGACCACCTTCACCCAGGGCGAGGACGCCTGTCTCGCCGCTCTCGTCCCTGAGCTGCCGACGCACCGTTCCGCCCGGCAGCAGCTCCTTGTCGCCGGCGCGCTCGCCGACATCGTGGAGGATCAGCTGCGGCGCCTGCTTGCGGACATCGGCATCGCCGACGTCGCCTTCCTGCCACCGCGCGAGACGGCCGCCCTGCCGCCGGTGGGCCCGGGCTCGCACTATCTGCTCGCCCAGCCCTTCCTGGCGACGACGGCGCGCGCCTTGGACGAGCGCGGTGCCACGCACGTTCCGGCACCGTTCCCGATCGGCATCGAGGGCACCACGGCCTGGCTGACAGCGGCAGCGGCAGCGTTCGACATCGGACGCGCCGCCGTCGAGCGCGCGATTGCCCCAGCGGCGACGCGCGCCGCCCGCGCACTCGATCGCTACCGGCCAGCGCTCGCCGGCAAGCGGGTCTTTCTCTTCCCAGACTCGCAGCTTGAGATCCCCCTGGCGCGCTTCCTCGCCCGCGAGCTCGGCGCCGAGATTGTCGAGGTTGGCACACCCTATGTGCACCAGGGACACCTCGCCGCGGACATGGCCTTGCTGCCGCCGGGCACCAGGATCGTCGAGGGTCAGGATGTCGATTCTCAGCTCGATCGATGCCGCGCGCAGCGTCCGGACCTCGTTGTCTGCGGCCTCGGCCTTGCCAATCCCCTCGAGGCCGAAGGACTCACGACCAAGCGGTCGATCGAACTCCTGTTCACGCCGGTGCAGGGTTACGATCAAGCTGGGGACCTGACCGAGCTGTTCGCGCGGCCGCTCGACCGCAAGACCCGGCTGGTGGTGTAATACCATGCAGCTGACCGTCTGGACCTATGAAGGCCCGCCCCATGTCGGGGCCATGCGCGTCGCGACAGGCATGCCGGGGCTGCACTACGTGCTGCACGCGCCCCAGG
>CAYUKE010000035.1:0-14930 GCA_964445185.1 uncultured Geminicoccaceae bacterium | reverse complement strand
CAGTGTCGTGGCCCGTAGACCGCGCGGCTCGACAAGAAGACGAAGCGCGGCACATTGAGGACGTCCGCCGCCGCGATCAAGCGCAAGGATCCGTCCTGGTTGGCGCTGAGAAAAGCCGCCGGGTCCGTCCCTTCTCCCCCGCGGTAAAGACCCGGCACGTGCTGGAACGCGGCGTGCACGACCGCATCGGCGCCGTCGACAAGGTCGACCTCGCTGCCTGGTTCGTTCAGGGCGCCGGCCTGCCAAGTGATGCCGGCGGAGAAGCCCGAAACGTCGCTCGTTGATCGCGCCCAGGCCCGAACCTCATGGCCGCCGGCGAGGAGAGCTTGCACAATGAACCGACCGACGTAGCCGGTCGCGCCGGTGACCGCGACGCGCATTTCAGGCCGCCGTTGGTAACTGCTCCGGCGGCAGACCGCCGTCGTAGAGCGTCCACCAGAGATCGATCAGCGGCTTCAGGCGATCGGACTTGGCGTGCTCGCGCTGCCACGGCTTCTCGTACTGATAGTGCACAACGCGAATCTGCGGCCAGTTCCACAAAGCCGGCAAGTTAAAAAAGACATACTGCAACGTGTTGTATGTGTAGGGCAGCCCGTGCCAATCCGGAAACCACGCTTCTAAAAAGGTCTGGTCGGTTCGCCTCCAAAAGGTATCGGGCGCATCCAGTCGTCTTAACATGCGCTCAAAATGGTGTTGATTAGGCGTCGCTACAAAAACGCCGGAGTTCAAGCGGTGAAAATCATCCAGTGTTTCATACAGGTTGGGTGCTCCGGAAAATTGCGGATAGCCGAAGAGCTTGTCCACGTTGCGGACGGCGATCGCGTCCGCGTCGAGAAACACGACACGGTCGACATCCGCCTGCTCCCACACCCGCAGCTTCTGGAAATTGTCTAGAGGATCGTGAAAGGCCGGCTTTTCGCCCTTGGTGAACGGCGCCGCGCGATGCTGGGCGTCACGTCCATGCCGGGCGCGAAACCCAGCGGAAACCGGTAACGGCGCGGTCTCGACGATCTCGGCGCCAGCGTCGGCAACCGCCTCTAGCTCCGGAAACGCACGCGGTGCCAGAACCCGGAGGGGAACGTCCGTGCCCGTTGCCTTAAGCGACTTTGCCAGCGCTACAGCGCCGCGCGCATAGTCGGCGTTGGTAACGAGCGTCGCGTAAGCGGCCCGCACCTCAACTCCCGCCGACGACCTTGAGCTGCGGGCGCTGCGCCGCCTTCAGGCTATCGGCGATCTCCTTGGTCCACGCCGAGACACAGGGGATGTGGCGCTGGTCGACGCGCTGCCGGTAACGCCGCGCGACATCGATGATCTCGTCGAGCAGCCCCGCCGACAGCGTCGTCGGCTCGAGCCCCAGGGCGCGGAACTGCTCGTTCTCGACGACAAGGTCGTTCTCGGCGGCCTCGTTGCGCGGGTTGGTGACGAAGGCGATCTCGGCCCCGGTCATCTCGGCCACGAGCTGCGCGAGGTCGCGAACCCGATGGGTCTCGGTCATCTGGTTGAAGATCTTCACGCGATCGCCGCGCTGCGGCGGGTTCGTGATGGCAAGCTCGATACAGCGGACCGAGTCACGGATGTGGATGAATGCGCGCGTCTGCCCGCCGGTGCCGTGAACGGTCAGCGGGTGACCGACCGCGGCCTGCATGAGGAGCCGATTGAGCACGGTGCCGTAATCGCCGTCGTAATCGAACCGGTTGACTAGGCGCTCATCACTAAGCGTTTCCGCAGTGTTGGTCCCCCAGACAATCCCCTGATGCAGATCCGTTATCCGAAGCCGATCGTTCTTCGCGAAAAATGCAAAGAGGATCTGATCGAGACACTTCGTCATATGATAAATGCTACCCGGATTTGCCGGGTAGAGGATTTCCTGCTCGGCCTGACGGTCGTCAGGCAAAGCGACTGATACCGGCAGATAACCCTCGGGGATAGGCGCACCGACGGTGGAGTAGCCGTAGACACCCATTGTGCCGAGGTGCACCAGGTGCGTGTCCAGGCCGACCTCGACGAGCGCGGCGAGCAGGTTGTGGGTGGCATTGACGTTATTGTCGACGGTGTAGCGCTTGTGCCACGCCGATTTCATCGAGTACGGCGCGGCGCGCTGCTCCGCGAGGTGCACGATGGCTTCCGGGCGCCAGTCGCTGAGCCAAGCCTTGAGCGCGTCGTAGTCCTTCGCCAGGTCGAGACGGACAAGCTCGATCCAAGCGCCCGAGACCTCCTTCCAGGCGTCACGACGCTCCTTCGGGCTGGTGATCGGCGTAAGCGACTGCACATCAAGCTCGCCGTCGATCTGGCGCCGAACGAGGCTGTCGACGATCACCACCTCGTGGCCTCTTGCGGATAGATGCAGCGCCGTTGGCCAGCCTACGAACCCGTCACCCCCGAGCACCGCAATGCGCATCTATCTCTCCAGTCGACACCGGCCGGAAGGGCCCGGCCTGCGACGTTTCGCACGCCGCAGTCGTTCAAGCGCCGCACCGCAAAAAGATCAACCCTTCGGCCCGACCGCGCGAAAGTGCGGGTTGCGCGGCCGCCGTGGCCTTGGTCGTCTGAGGGAAATTGGGAGGTAGCCGGATGCAAGACGCGCCCATGATCCCCGTTCTCGACGCTGAGCAGCAGACGCGCCTCGTCGGGTTGACGGCGCGCAGCGCCGACCTGCTCGGGACAAGCTTCGCCCGCCATCTGAACGAGCTCTTCGGCAACGAGTTCCAGATGATCGACACGCGCGCGGTCGCGCAGAGCTTCCAGGAGTTCGGACTTAAGCTGCTGACCGACCCGATGCGCCTCGCCGAGGCTCAAGCCAGCCTGGTTCGTGACACCTTCGCGCTATGGCACCGCTTCCTCGAGGACGCGACCACCGGGCATATCCGCCCCTTGGTCGACCCACCCCGCGGCGATCGTCGCTTCAAGGATCCGGCTTGGACGGAAAACCCCGCGTACGCGTACGTCCAGCAGAGCTATCTGGTCTATGCCAATTGGCTCTCGAAGCTGGTCGAGGAGGCCAAGGACCTCGACCCCAAAGCACATCAGCGCGTCAAGTTCTTCACACGGCAGTACCTCAACGCGCTGGCTCCGTCGAACTCCCCCTTCATGAACCCGGAGGTGCTCAAGCGCGCGCAGGAGACCGGCGGCAAGAGCCTTCTCGACGGGGTCGAGCACTTCCTCGACGACCTCGAGCGCGGCGGCGGCCACCTCAAGATCAAGATGGCGGACGAGACCGCGTTCGGCCTCGGCAAGAACCTCGCCCTGACCCCCGGCAAGGTCATCTACAGAAACGATCTGATCGAATTGATCCAGTACTCGCCAACGACGGCACAAGTCCACGAACGCCCGATCTTGTTTATTCCAGCGTGGATCAATAAATTCTACATTATGGATTTACAGCCAAAGAACAGCTTTATCCGTTGGCTGGTGGATGAGGGGTTCACGGTGTTTCTGATGTCGTGGGTTAACCCCACGAAGGAACTGGCGCACAAGCGTTTCGAAGATTATTTGACCGAAGGACCGCTGGCGGCGATGGACGTCATCGACGAGCAGATCGGCGTGCGCGACGTCAACGTGGTCGGCTACTGTATCGGCGGCATCCTACTGGCCAGCGGCTTGGCGCATCTCGCCGCGAAAGGCGATGACCGGATCAAGAGCGCCACTTTCCTCGTCACACTGTTCGATTTTGATGAAGACGTCGGCGAACTTGGCGTTTTCGTCGACGGTCCACACTTGGAGGCCATGGAAGCGCACACTAAAGAGACCGGCTTTCTTGAGGGCCGTCATCTCGCCAACACCTTTGCCATGCTACGCGAGAACGACCTCATATGGTCTTTCGTTGTGAATAACTACCTGTTAGGCAAGGAGCCCGCGTCATTTGATTTGCTCTACTGGAACTCTGATGCAACGCGGCTGCCGGCACAGATGCTGAGCGACTACGCTCGCGCGTTTTACCTTCAGAACGCGCTGCAAAGACCGAACACGCTTGAACTGCTGGGCACACCGATCAACACGGGTAAGGTTACGACACCATCCTACTCGGTGGCGACTCGCGAGGACCACCTTGCGCCGTGGAAGTCGTGCTACCCGATTACACAACAGTTTCAGGGCCCAGTGCGCTTCTGCCTAGCCGGCTCGGGCCATATCGCCGGCGTCATGAATCCAGCTGGCAGCACGAAGTATGGCTACTGGTTAAACGATGAGCGCCCGGCGGATGCCGACACGTGGTTTTCCGGCGCCACCCAACACGAAGGCTCGTGGTGGCCGGATTGGAGCGCGTGGTTGCGCACGCATGCCGGCGACATGGTCCCGGCCAGAAATCCGGCTGAGGGACCGCGACCGGTCCTTGGCGATGCGCCAGGCGAGTATGTGAAGATGCAGTCGGAGGACGCGTGACGCGCCGCGACTGAATACTAAGTCCCCGAGCGTGACATCGAACGGGTCCGACGCACCCCGCACGCGGCACCCGAACAGCCACGTGCACACCATTTGCTACTGGCGTGGCGCCGCTCTCGTTGGCTATCGCCAAGCATATTCGCATACATCTAAAGGCTAAACGGCGGCGCAAGAGCGCGCCGCCGTCTTGTCTAACCTAGTAGAAGGTCGCCTCGCTCACGACGTCGACGCGGAGCCAGCACGACGAACATTGATTAGCTCGCGGACCGCAACAACCAGAACGGCCGAGAAGGTAACGAGACTCAAGGTGGCAACCAAAGCAGATTCCATCGATTTACTCCACGCTGTTCAAGGTACTCATCATTGCTTCCGATCGCGCGCATTTTTTGAAAGCATGCGATCGATGCCTTCTCTACGGCTGCCGCTTGAACGCGGATCAAAGCTTGAGAGCTTTTTTTGCAGAATCTTGTCATGCGATGTCGGCAGAGATTTACTTTGTGACGAAGAATATAGCAGCGTCAGTTTTCAAAGCGACAGGCTGTCGCACACACTTGCACCGGGACGGCGCCACCAACCTCGCCGGTCATGGGCTTTTGGGGGTTGAATTGGGGGCGTCACCGGGGGATGCCACAACGGCGCGTCAGGCGGGGTTTTCCGACCTGGAGGAGCGCTTGCGGGGTTGAGCCGCAAGGGTGACGACCTCGAGCGCCTGGCCGCGCTGGTCGACCTCGCGTTGTTCCGCGACGAACTCGGGCGTGCTGTGCCGCGGGCGGATCGCTCCCGTGGCGGCGCAGGCCGCCCTTCGATCACGTGCTGGTGTTCAAGGTGCTGATCCTGCAGACGCAGAACAACCTGAGCGCCGAGCGCACCGAGTTCTGCCTGGGCAATCCGGTGCCCGACACCAACATGATCGGGACGTTCCGCGAGGCGCTGACCAAGGCCGATCGGGACGGCGAGGTGCCGGCAGTGGACAACGCCAGCCAGGCCGTCGGCTACCAGAACCATATCGGCGCCGACCGCCGCCATTGGCTGATCCGCACCTGGCGCGTCACCGACGCGGCGCTCTCCTGACCGCGGCCCTTCCAGGGCTGGATCTCGCGGCCTGCTGGCGCGCGATGGCCCGGTACCGCGGAGCTAAGCCGGAAGAACAAGGCCCTGCTCGCCCAAGGCATGCTCAAGAGCCACGTCCACCGCAAGAAGCCCAAGGGCGCGCCGATGTCGGCGCGCACCGATAAGGCGGTCGCCTATACCTACCGGTAGATGGAGGCCTTAACCTGGCGCTCTCATCGCGCGTGACTCAGGCGGCCGAACGCATAGCGCGGACGCTGGCGACAAGCTCGCCCGGACGCAGCTTGCCGAGACCGACAAATGCTATTCCCACGAGCAGCTTGCGCAGGAAGAGCCAAAACAGCATAGGCGAACGTAGCGCATAGCGTCGCGCGACGATGAGTGCGCCCTTATAGTACTTTGCACGATGTTCGCCGCTCTTGTCGCGATGCCCAACTAAAATCCGATCAATGAATATTGTCCTGTCAGCACTGAGAAAAGCGCGCAGTGCGTAGTCTATATCCTCCGATGACTTATTTGGTGTTCCGACACCAAGGTTCTCGTCAAAAAGACCTATTCCCTTAAACATATTTCCTAAAACGAATATTGTGTTCGAAGATGCATTGATAACGACGTCAAAGGCAGAAGCGGGCTCGGCGGTCACGCTTGGCGACATGGGGGCGGCGGTCGTCCCATAACGGCAAAAGACCATGCCGACATCGGGGTCTTGATCGAACAAGGTCGAAAGACCGGCAAGCAATCCCGAAGGATACCATGCATCGTCGTCCGGAAAAGCCACCACACTGGCGTCGCTGACCTCAATGTTCTGGCGCAGCCATCCGATAAGCCGATTGCGCGCGGCAGAGAGCGAAAGCGGCGTCGGTGACGACAGCTCGACGACCTTGCCGATGCTCGGATAGCGCTCGGCGATCCGATGCGACGCGCCGGCGCAGTTCTGAAACAGGATGAGAAAGGTGACGTCGACACCGTCGTGCGATTGCGCCTCGATCGACGCCAAGAGGCGGTCCAGGACCGGCGGTTCCTGGCCGTCGGCGAGCATGGCTGTTGTCAGAAGGAAGACCTGGCGCGCCGGCGGCAGCGCCGCAGGCTTCGTCTCGGACATGTCCCGCAGTACCTTCCGTTTCACAGTGGCGATCGCCTCTCCTCTACCCTGCGTTGTGGAGTGCGAGAACCCCCGGCGGCCAGATCGCTAAGCGGCAGCGCGGCGGACGGGCCACGGAATGAGGCGACGCAGCCCGGCCCCGTACCGGGCTATGTACGATACAGATATCTGCTGCGCGCTTTCTCGGACTAGCAGAGCGATACTCAATTTCGCACGCGTGAGCGCCCGGCGCCACGATCCGCCTCGCCCCTGAGGCAGACCGAGGCACGGAAGTCGAAGTTGAGTGAGTACAGCAAATCGACCTACGGTTGATCAGCCTCGCTTTGAGCGGGCCCATCGAGTGGCGTCGGGCTTGTCAGCTAGACACGTCGCCGTCGGTCGACATCGCTGGTGGATCCGCTGGACGCGGCTATGGCGGCGTGTCGCGGTCACCTCAACGGCGCGGCTGGACTCGGTTCGGGGCTATTGGGCGAACGTGAATGGACGGTCTTGACGTTGCAGCCACCCCCGCCAGCGAGACCGGCGCGTCGTCGCGCGTTCTGCTCGTCACCAGCGAGCTGCCGCGCCCCGGCTCGGCCGGTCACCTTACCTACGAATGGACCTTGCTGAGCGCCCTCGCGCACGCCGGCATTGCGATCGAGGTCCTGGTCCTTCGGCCAAAAATCGGCGGGCTCACCCTCCCGTTCGATGCTTTCCTCTCTGATCCCGCCCTGCGTCGGAACGTGACGGTTGATGTCCGCGGCACGACCCGAGTCGGCGATCGCCTCGTCGTGTTCGCACCCATGCAGATCCTCAAGCTGCTGGGCCAAAGCATCCTCGGCGAGCGTTGGCGCCAAGCCTTTCGGCGCCGTTTCTTCCGTTCCGGCGCCGACGTCGTCCTCGGCGGCGAGCCGAACGCGGCGGCGCGCGCCTGGGCACTGCGACGGATCGCCGAGTCGTCGGCGCAGACGCTCGTGGCCAGCACCATCTTCCTCGCGTTCGTTGCGCACGCCCCGCGCCGCGAGCGACGGCGTGTGCTGATCGCGCATGACCTGTTCGCCGAGCGGCGGCGCTCGTTCGAGAGCGCCGGATGCACGGTGCAGCCGAGCTGGATCGACCGCGAGAGCGAACAGGAGCGCCTGGCAGCATTCGACGCAGCGGCGATGATCAGCGTCGACGAACAGCGGACCGTATCGGAACTGGCGCCGCTGCTGGCAACGGCATTCGTGCCGCCGGTGATCACACCACCGGCCGTCCCGCCGACGCCGCCCACCGCCCCCCGCCGCTTCGTCTTCATCGGCGGGGACGGGCCGCACAACGTGGCCGGGCTCGCTTGGCTCATCCAAGAGGTCTGGCCGCAGGTGCGACGCGCGGCGCCGAACGCCCAGCTCGACATCTGCGGCGCGATCGGGCGTCAGATCAGCGCCCCCGAGCCCGGCGTCCGAGTATGTGGCCGGGTCCCTGATCTGCGCTCCCATCTGCTAGGCGCGACCGCGGGCCTCCTGCCAATGCGGACCGGCAGCGGCTTGAACGTCAAGGCGCTCGACTACTTGGGTGCCGGGCTCCCCTGCGTCACGACCGAGGTCGGCGCCCGCGGCTTCCCCGAGCGACCCGCCCGACCCTTCGCCGTAGCCGATGCGCCTGAGGCGTTCGCAAGCGCCATGGTCGATCTGGCCAGCGATGACGCGCTGCAGCATAGTCTTGCGATCAAAGCTCATGCCTACAGCGCGCTGTTCGCCCTCGACACGGTTGGTCGGTCGTTCTTCGCTCTTATCGACGGCTTGGAGGGAGTCGGCGCTCACCAGCGGGCGGCGCGCGCGGCGCCGGAAACGGACGGGTGATGCTGAACGCTCTGCTCCTGCCAAGCCTGATGTCGCTGCTCACGCTGGCCGTGATGGCTCTGGCTTGGGCGAAGCCGAACGCCGCATTGACCCTGCTCCCACTATCCGTCGCGCTGGTCGTTGGCGGCGTCGTGGCGCTGGCGACGCCGACGCTGCTGGTCCTCGCCGTTCCCTATCTGAGCGGATCCGGTATCGCTTCGCTGGTCGAGCGTCTGGGCGTCGGAATTCCGGGCGACACGCTCGCCAAGGGGCTGATCCTGGTGCTTCTCGTCGCCCTGATCATTCGTCGCGGCCCGACCCGATACGGCAACCTCCCGCTCTTCACGATCGCCGGCTTCGTCTTCCTTGCCTTGGTGCTGCCGTGGCGCACGGTCGACAGCGTGCAGGTACTGAAGACAGCGACCGGCCTGCTCCCACTGTTCCTGCTCGATCTCGTCCGTTTACGCGAACGTGAGGTCGATTGGCTCTTCTTCGCCGTGATGACGATGCCGGTGGTCAGCGTCGTCCTCGGCATGTTGGCCATGGGCGCGGGCATTCAGGAGAACGTGTTCAAGTCGGAGTACACGGGCTCGATACGCTTGAGTGGCGCGCAGGGGCCCGCTTGGCTGTCTTACGTCGCCTACATTGCCGTCTTCATGAGCACGATCGCCTATGTCCGTCGCCCGAGCTGGTTCGCGATCGGCTGTATCGGCATAAACATCCTGATCCTCGGTTTAGCCGCGACGCGCACCCCGCTGTTCGCCAGCTTCCTAATGCTCGCCCTGGTTTTCCTCAGCGTGCGTGCGCCGGCACTCGATTTCCACTTCCGCGCGCGCGTACTCATCGCCGGCCCAATTGTTTTCATTTTCATGATCATGATGCTTTGGGAAAATATCATTGTTCGGACATTTGAGGGAGGTCAGCTGAATCTCTCGGGTCGCGACTACATCTGGACCCTTTTCGTTCAGCAGATTGCCGAGCGGCCATGGCTTGGCCATGGCCTTGGCGCCAACACCGCTGTCGTTCCTGAAGAAATCGCACGCAAGACTGCCACCGTAGCCGCGCACAATGAATACCTGCGGTTTGGCGTTGATATCGGGATCTTCGGGACAATTCTTTTTGTTCTCGCACTCATGTATTTCTTTAGCTATCGCAACAGATTAATCTCGATCGCGGAAGGTCGTGTTGTTAACATCTTCTTGTTCACTCTGCTCATTTTCTCGTTAACAGATAATACGCTGTCTGCGTTGCCTGCGACCATGATGTTCGCGGCGTTCGCGGCGATCTACGCCCGCCCCAAAGTGGCGGTTCCGACCCGCTTGCCTCGCGGGCTGCGGGCGTCGACGGCGTTGCGCGCAGCGGGCTTTCGTGTCGCGCGAACCAACCCGTTCCGAGCCCTACGCTGAGCGGCGGCGCGCCGCCCAGCTCGCCGAGACCTGCTGCAACCAGCAGGCAGCCGGCGGCTAGCGCGCCCCTCGTCCGATGAAGAGCAGATGACCGTGCGAACGAAGAGTCTCGAAGGCCTTTTGACAGTGGTCGGTTCGGACGGCTTCTCTATTGCGATCCGGCTCGTCTCGGCGGTGATCGTTGCCCGGTGGGTCGGCGCCGACGGCCGCGGCATCCTCGCTGTCCTCTACGCGACGCCGATGCTGATGCAGGGCCTGTTCTCCATCGGCCTGCGCGAGGCCTTCGCCTTTCATCTTGCCAACATCCTACAACAACGCAAAGCCATCATCTCGACCACGCTTTTGCTAGCGGGTCTTTCCTGCTTGATCGGCGTTCTCGTCAGCAACTTCTACGGCAATTTCCTCACCAAGAATACATATGACCCAGTTTTGATTGCGCTTGCATCGTTTAATTTGCCTATGAATATAATGCTTGAGCTTGTTCGCGGCTATTTTCTTTCGCAAAAGAAATTCTGGAAGTTCTCGTCTGTAATTGTTTTTTCATCTTTGTTTAGACTTCCGGCAGTGATATTGCTAGTAGTTGTATTTGATCTTGGCGTTCTCGGCGCCATTTTAGCTGATCTGATTTGCCCCGTCCTCGGCCTGATCTGGATCTATCTCCTCGATCTGAAAGAAAAGAAGCTGGAGGTCGCGCCGAAGCGGGCCTTGTTGCCTAAGATCATCAGTATGTCGTCGAGGTACGCGGTGACAGCGCTCATCGTGGTCGCGCAACCGAGAGTCGGCATTCTGGTGCTCGAGACGGTCAGCACGACGGCCGCCATGGGCATATACGCGGTGGCGTCGACACTCGCGGAAATGATGGCCAACCTCTCCCGCGCCGTGCAGACGGTCTCCTTCACCCACCGCCTGGGCGTGGCTGATTCGGCCGCGGCGGACGAGCTCTTGATCCGGCGCGCCCGTCTCTCGTTCATCATGCTATTCGCTGGCGCCTGCGCGGCTTTGCCGGCACCGTTCGTGGTCCCGCTCATCTTCGGCAGTGAGTTCGCCGAGGCGGGCTGGCTGCTGCTTTGGTTCTTGCCCGGCCTCGTGCTCGGCGGGGTCGCCAAAGTCATCGCTGCCGATGTCGCCGCGCGTGGCACGCCCCTCAAGACCGTCTGGGCAACGGGGCCGAGCCTGGCCGTGAATGTCGTGTTGGCTCTCAGCCTCGCGCCACACTACGGCCCCGCCGGCGCCGCCGCCGCGGTGAGCGCCGCACAACTCGTGGAACTCGCTTTGTGCATCGCGTTGTACTCCAAGGTGTCAGGCGTGCGTGCTAGTGCCTTTTTCGAGTTTGGCAGACGTGATGTCACGGATGTACTAATTGGCCTGCCGATGACGGCGGTCCGAAGCATTCGACGATGATGGCGAGGACGGGCCGCGCGAGGTTCTTCGCAAGGGTGTAACATGTCCAACGCGCTTGAAGTTAGACGCTCGACGGCGGTGCTTGACCCCGCCAATGTGGACCGTCGGCTCGCGCGTTCGCCCGAGGACGACCCGGGCTCCTTCATCATGGGCGTGCTCGGGCTCCTGCGCCGACGGTGGCGCTGGATCGCGGGCTTCGCGGTGCTGATGACGCTGGCCGCCGGGCTGGTAGCGATGCGCATGCCGCCCAGTTTCGTTGCTCAGGCGGAGCTGGTGCTCGACCCGAGCGCGCCGCAGACGAGCGAGTTCACCGACGCCGCGCCCGGCGACCGGCTATCGGCCGAGCGCCTCGGCACCGAGCGGCAGGTCCTCCTGTCGCGCGGGCTTCGCGAGCGCGTCGTCAGCAAATTGGGCCTTGCGAACGTGCCCGGCTTCGGCGTGCCCCTGGAACCCGAGGACGAAGAGACCCAGTCGCTCGGCGAACAGGTTCTACGCTGGCTGACGCCGTGGCTCACCAGCGCCGATGCGTTCCTGGTCGACAATGAGGTGGTGGCGGACGGGTTTGTGGCCCCCGCCGTCAGTGGCGCGCTCGTGCCGCCGGCGCCCGATCAGCCGCTCACGCCTGAACAGGAAGCAGCGGGGCGCTTCAATGAGGCGGTGTATCAGCTGTCACGCGCGTACGACGTGTCGATCTTGCCTGGCTCCCGCGTTCTCCGCGTCACGACCGAAGCCTCGTCGTCTGGCCTCGCGGCCGAAATCTCGAACGCGATCACCGACGAGTACTTAGTCTTGCAGCGCGAGCAGAAGCGGCAGCGTCTGACCGACTCGCTCGAATGGTTGCGGGAGCGAACGCAGCAGGTCCGTGCCGACATCGCTGCGATCGAAAATGACGCGCGGGCGATCCGTGAGGGGGCGGGACTGCAAGAGGGCGTCAACGCCGACCTGGTCACTGAACAGCTCTCCGATGTGACCCGGCGTCTGGTCGAGGCGCGCAGCAACCTCGCGAACCTCGAAGCGCAGACCGGCAACGCGCAAGCCGCCGTGGCGCGCAACCCTAACGCTGCGGATTTCCCTGCGGCCCTGAACTCGCCCACCATCACGCAATTGCTCGAGCAGCAAGCGGCGCTCGAGGGAATCCTCGCGTCCTATGTCGGCCGGTACGGCCCGTCCCACCGCGCCTACGCCGAAGTGAATGATCGCCTCGCTCAGACCCGGCTGAGCATTGCCGGCGAAGTTCGCCGCCTGGTCGCCTCGCTGGAGCAGGAGACGTCGGCCGCGAGCGAGCTGGTGAGCCGGCTTGAGCGCGAAGCCGAGCGGCTCCGCTTGACATCGAAGCAGTTCGGCACCGCCAATCTCGATCTCGAGCGGCTCGATGCCGAAGCCGTCGCCCAACGCGACGTCCTCGCGGAAATGCTCGGCGAGTATCAGCGGCTGGAGGCGCAGGTCATCTCCACGCAGCCCGACGCGATCGTCATCTCCAATGCGATCGCGCCCATGGACCCCAACTCGCCGAGCAAGAAGATCCTGCTCGCCGGTGGCCTAGTTCTCGGCTCTTTCCTTGGCCTCGCGGCGGGCTACGTGCGCGACATCACGGATCGCCGTGTCCAGGCGATCGACACCCTTGAGCGCGCCGGGGTGCCGACGATCTGCGTCGTCCCGAGGCTCAAGTCGATGCGCGGGCAGCGCCGGGTGGTCGACCGCATCTTGCAGCGCTTTGCGCTGTCGATCGTACGCCTTTGGGCCAACGTCACGTTCACCTGTCCCGGTCTCAAGACCCTGGCCGTGACGTCGCCGTCCCCCGGCGATGGTAAGTCCACGCTCGCAGCCACTCTGACCCGCATGCGCGCCCGCCAAGGTGCCCGCGTCGTCATCGTCGAATGCGACATGCTGCGCCCCAAGGTTGTCGACCTGTTCCCGGTCCGCGATAGCGACATCGGCCTGCGCGACGTGCTGGCCGGGCATGAGACGGTCGACGCCGCGCTGCGGGAATCGACCGAAGCTGGCGTCTGGGTGCTCGGGCGCGGCACCGCGTCGATCGACCCGGTCGGCTATGGCGGTCTTTGGGAAGGGCACGCCTTCCCCGACCTGCTTCGGGACCTCAGCGAACGCTTTGATCTGGTGGTCCTCGACTGCCCGCCCGTTCTCGCGAACGCGGAAAGCCTCTATGTGGCTCGTGCCGCGGACGCGGCCATTCTGTGTGTCCGCTCGCGGGCGACCCGGATGGACCATGTCAGCGCCTCGATCGAGATGCTGATGTCGGCCAACGCCAACCTGGTCGGCGCCGTCCTCAATGCGACCAGCGAGCGCGAAGCGGAGTACGGCCACTACGGCTGACCCTGCGGCCTCACTAAGCCGCAAACAACCTCGACCGTCACCAACTCCTAGTTGTTGCTGCGCCGGTGATTGGCGGCTAAGCTGGCAACGCAATACTGGGAGTTGGCTTGAATGGCGTTTAATCATTCATCTAACAGCGACATACAGCTAAAGAACGAGCAAGAACACGCTGAGCACATCGAGCAAAATGTGTTCCGTCGCAAGCGTGGCCTAGCGCTGTCAAAGCTCATCGTCGCCTTACGCGACTTTCTTGCACGTGATATCGAGATCCTTGATGTCGGCGGACAGCGGGCCTACTGGGACAACATTCCGTTGCGCGGCGTGCGTCGCGTCCGCATCCTCAACTACAACCAAGACGTGCTGGACGCTTCAATCGACGACGCACGAAACGAGCGCCTCTTCACCTTTGAACTCGGAGATGGGTGTCAGTTAGACCATTTCGATGACAAATCGGTCGATTTGGTGCATTCGAACTCCGTGATTGAGCACGTTGGACCGTGGGACCGCGTCAAGGCTATGGCCGACGAGGCGCGCCGGGTGGGGCAAGCCGGTTGGATCCAGACACCCGCCTGGGAGTTCCCCGTTGAGCCGCACTATCGCCTGCCCGCCGTTCACTGGTTCGGCCAGCCGGTGCGCGTCAGCGCCGTCCGCCTGTCGCCCTACTGGCGTGGTTGGACCCGCGAGGGCCGACGGCGCCATGTCGACAACATCAACTTGCTCACCTACGCCGACTATCGGGAGTTGTTCCCGGATGCGTCGATTTACGTCGAACGGCTGATGATGCTGCCCAAGAGCTACACGGCACGCTGGGCACCGCCGGGCCTACCGGAGGCTCAGTGGTCCTAGAGCGGCTGCGACGCGCGGTCGTAGTGAGGCGACGCGGACGCTCGGCTCTGCCCTCCCTTACGAGCGCTCACGGCTTGCGGCGCTGTCGCCTCATCATCGTGGATGTGGCTTCGAACGGGCGCGCCGCACCGGTCAGCTTGCGCGCGAGCTTGTGCCAAGACCGGTTCCGGTCATCGTGCGGGCGTCATGGCCGGGCCGGCCAGGCCCGAGAGCGCACCGGCTACGCGGCCAAGCTCGCTAGCAGCTTGCCGAACGCCGAGACATGCATCGGCCGCGCTTGCTCGATAGTCCCGCTACCACGATAGCAATAGAAGCCGTTGAAGCGGTGGTTGCCAGTGCGGCCGCTGACAACCCCCTGTTCGATCAGGCCGAGCGCCGGATGCACGGCCGCCGTCACTTGCTCGAGTTCCTCATCCCATTCGGCGACAATGTCAGGCAGAAGAAAAGCGCGCGGTCCCGCCAACGCCGTCGACGGGAACATGACGTTGGCGATCAGCGGTCGCCCGTCCAACGTCGTGAAGCCTCTGAAGAGGTCGGCCAAACGTTCGCTTAAGGGCGCCACCTCCTCAGCCGAGATTGCGCCACGCGCCTCGCGTC
>CAYUKE010000034.1:0-14947 GCA_964445185.1 uncultured Geminicoccaceae bacterium | reverse complement strand
GAACTGCGCCAAAACGAAGACGAAGAGCAGGAAGATCGTAACGAGCAGCAGCGTCGACAACGCGTCGCCGAAGCCCGGCCAGATCTCCGAAGGCGTCCGCCCGTCCCGCCGCGCTCGCGCCATCGGCTAGGTGCCGGGCTCGGAAGGATCGAGATCGGGCTCGCCCGCGGCGACGGCGATGGTCCGCGTGACCAGCCGGATTTCCTGGCGTAGCACCTCGAGGCTTTGGCTGCGCCCATGCGCGGTCTCGGCAAGGAGCCTGTCGACGCCCTGGTGCAACGCCGCAAGGTGGCCGCGGCTTTCGGCATCCAGCGCAATGCCAGCGCTTTGCTGCTGACCGAGCAGCGCTTCAATGGCCTGGGTGCTGGCGACGAAGCGCTCGAGCTGACTCCGTTCCGCCGCGACCTGTTGGCCCAATCGATCGACCAGTAGAGCGAGCTGGCCCATGTCCTCGGTCGTCCGGCGCCTCGCCTCTTCGCTGTCGGCGAGCTGGCGCGCCAACGCCTCCGTCGCCTCAGCGTTGCGCGCGAGCAGCGCGTGGACATAAGCCGGCATCGGCCGGCCATCAGCCGCATCGCCCAATGCCAGGGGTGCCGTTGGTGAGATGTCCGAGAGCTGCGTCAAGCTCGACAGCCACTCCTCGAGATCGTCGAAGAAGTTCGTTTGCGCCCGCGTCGCCTGCAGGTCCATGAAGCCCAGCACCAACGACCCCGCGAGGCCAAAAAGCGACGAGCTGAAGGCGGTGCCCATGCCGTTGAGCGGTTGCGCAAGGCCATCTTGGAGGTTGCCGAAGGTTGCGACCATGTCTCCTTCGAGGCTCAGGTCGGCAATGACCGCGGCGACCGCCGTGATCGTCTGCAGCAGCCCCCAGAAGGTTCCGAGAAGACCAAGAAAGATCAGCAGGCCCGTCAGGTAGCGGGCGTTGTCCCGCTGCTCGTCCAGGCGCGACTGCACGCTATCGAGGAGGTAGCGAACGGAGATCGTCGACAGCCGGTTCTTGCCGCGGCGTTCCTGCTCGGTGAGCAGCGTGGCAACGGGCGCGAGCAGCCGCGGACTATCGACCGACGACAAGCCCGGCGCGAACGAGCGGAACGCCTCGATCCAGCGGATCTCGCGCTTGAGCCGCCAGATCCGCAGCATCGCGTAGACGACACCGACGAGGAATACCAAGCCGATGACGCCGTTCAGCCATGGGTTGTAGAGAAACGTGTCGAGGAGGACGTCCCAGAGGAGCGCGGCAACGGCGCCCGTAGCCACCAACGCCAGCAGGACGAGATTGATGTAGTGTTGCGGTCGCATCATCGGACGTCGTCCCGGCAGCCCCGGCTTGACCGAGCACAGTCATACGTCCAGTCGATCATATCTTACAACAGGAACTGTCGGGAGCGCGTTGAAATTGCCCGGCCTTTCCAGCATCAACGCTGCAAAAGCTCAGTCAACACGCGGTAGACCTCAGGATTGCCCGCGACCAGGGTGCCTCGTTGCAGCAGCTCGACGTCCTCGAGCATGCCGAGGCGTCCGCCCGCCTCGCGGACGAGCACGATACCGGCCGCGACATCCCAGGGTTTGAGGCCGAACTCCCAGAAGCCGTCGAGCCGTCCGGCGGCGACATAGGCGAGGTCGAGCGAAGCCGCACCGTAGCGCCTGATGCCGGCGACCTGTGCGCTGACCTGATCGAACTGACGCAGGAAGCCCTGGTCGCGGCCTTCCCAGTCGAGGACGGGGATGCCGCAGCCGATCATCGCGCGATCGAGGTCGCGCCGTGCGGAGACCCGCAGCCTGCGGCCGTTCATGTAGGCACCCTGGCCGCGGTCGGCCGTGAACAGTTCCTGCTTGATCGGGTCGAGAATGACGCCAGCGACGAGCTCGCCGTTCATCTCTAGCGCGATCGATACAGCGAAGTGCGGCAGGCCGTGGAGAAAGTTGCTCGTCCCGTCCAGTGGGTCGACGATCCAGCGTGCCGCGCCACTGTCGCCGCTGCCCGCCCCTGAGCCTTCCTCGGCAAGGAAGCCGAAGCCTGGTCGCTTATGGCGCAGCTCTTGATCATTGATCTGCGCGGCGCGCCGGGCTGCGGCGGTGACGAAGTCGCCCGGTCCCTTGATCGAGACTTGAAGCTGCTCGACCTCGCCGAAGTCGCGCGCGAGTAAACGCGCCGCCTTTTGCGCAGCCTGGACCATGATCTGAAGGTTGGGCGAGCGCCGCATCGGTCGCTTCCTCGACGGTGTTGCGAGCGCGGCGTCGGGTGGCGGCTCAGTCGCGCGCGCGCTCGACGTAGCTCATGTCGGCCGTGTTGACGACGACCCGCGTGCCGGTTTCGATGTGGGGGGGAACCATGACCCTCAGGCCGTTATCCAGCCTCGCCGGCTTGTACGAGGCGGCTGCTGTTTGGCCCTTGACCACCGGATCCGCCTCGACGACCTCCAGGACGACGGTTTCCGGCAGCGCCACCCCAAGCGGCCGGCTCTCGTAGGTCTCGACCATGCAGATCATCCCCTCTTGCAGGAACACCGCTTGGTCGCCGAGTAGATCCTTCGCCACGGCCACCTGCTCGAACGTCTCCTGCTCCATGAAATGCAAGCCGGTTTCGTCCTCATAGAGAAACTGGTAGGCGACCGAGTCCAGACGAACACGCTCAACGGTCTCGGCGGCGCGAAAACGTTCATTCAACTTGGTGCCTTCGACGATCGCCTTCATCTCTGCCTGCAGATAGGCAGGACCTTTGCCAGGTTTGACGTGCTCGGTCTTGATGACACGCCAGAGCTTGTCCTGGTGATCGAGGACCATGCCGGGGCGGACCTCGTTACCGTTGATCTTCATTCCCGCTCCGCTCTCGCTGTTGGAGCCACGCGTCACCGCGAGCCCGTTCCGCCTCGGCGAGTTGCGCGATGATCGTCTCAGGCGCCATTTCGCCGTCGATCAACGCCGCGGCATCGACGACGAGAAAATCAGCGCCAGCGCGCGCCAGATCCGGGAGTGGTAGACCGGCGCTATCGGCCGCGACGGGGAGGACGAATAGCTGGCTCCACCATGCGACGCAATCGTACACCTCGATGTCGCTGCCACGGAACAGCACGGCATCTGCGCCGAACTCGCCGGCCTCCATCGCGGCGTGGCGCGATGCACCCACGTCGGCAACGATGATCGCCGCCTCGCCCCAGGTCCGCCGCGCACGTTCGATCGTCGCCCGCGGCTGCTCGGACGTATCGGCGACGACTCCGGCAGCGCCTGAGATCAAGTGATTGTCGGTAACGAGGAGCGCGGTCGGCAAAGCCAGGGCAAACTCGACAGGCGCAGCGGCTTGCACCGCGATCAAGCCAGCGAGCCGGTCGGCTCTGTGCAGACGGTCGAGCGCGTCGCGGACGGTCGGCTCGGGCGCCCGCTCCAGGCGCACAAGGAGCCGGGAGCGGGCGTCATCGATAGACGGTCGGTCGGGCCCCAACGCGGCCCGGACCCTAGGCTTCGTTGAGGTAGATCTTGCAGATCTGATCCAGGAGCTCGAGCGCTTCGGCTTTCGGCCGGCGGAACGAGTTGCGCCCGACGATCGAGCCGGAGCCGCCGCCGTCGCGGATCTCGCGCACCGTGCTGAGGAACGACGCGGTGTCGACGGCATCGCCGCCGGAGAAGACGACGACGCGCTTGCCGTTGAAGCAGACCTGCATGATGTGCTCGATCCGCTTGGTTAGCGTCGAGCCGTCGATCTCCTGCTCCTCGTAAACCTTCTTCGCGTCCGGGAGGTCGAGATAGGCCGAGGGCGGCTTCACCTTGATGATGTTCGCGCCCATCAGCGCCGCCATGTGCGCCGCATAGGCAACGATGTCGAACGCCACCTCGTTGGTCACCTTGCCGCCGCGCGGATAGGACCAGACGACCACGCACAGGCCGTAGGATTTCGCCTCGAGCGTCAGCTCGCGGAGCTCCTCCATCATGCCGTAATTGGCTTCGGAGCCCGGATAGATGGTGAAGCCGATGCCGACGCAGCCGAGACGCAACGCGTCACGGATACCGCCGGTGATGGCCTGGTCGCCGACGCCCTTGTGCAGGCTGTTGGCGCTGTTGACCTTGAGGATCAGCGGCAGCTCGCCGGCGAACGTGTCGGCGCCCGCCTCGAGCGCGCCAAGCGGCGCGGCGTAGCCGGAAAGACCGGCATCAAGCGCCAGCTCGTAGAGGTAATGCGGATCGTAGGCCGGCGGGTTCGAAGCGAAGCAACGGGCCGGTCCATGTTCGTAGCCCTGATCGACCGGCAGGATGACGAGCTTGCCGGACCCGCCCATGCGTCCGTGCATCAACAGGCGGGCCATATTCCCCTTAACGCCCGCGTTCTCGCCCTCGTACCAGGAGAGAATTTCCTTGACCTTCGGTGTCAGTCGCATGTGCCGAACCCTGTTTCTGGTCGCTGATGGAGGCTGGTCCAAAGGTCTTTATCAGGCAAGGGCAGGGCGGTCACCTGTTGGAAACGCAGGCGCGCGAGCTGCGCCGATACCCTCGTCCCCGGCTCGAGGCGCAGTTCGGGCGGCCGCCGGACGCGTTGGGCGCCGTGCGCGGCGACGAGGTCATCGAGGCCCGCTGCCTGGGCCCCGACCACGTCGAAGAAGAGCCGATCAAGACCGACCCGAAGCGCCGCGAGCACCGTGCCAACATGATCGCCGCAATCGACGATAACGGGCCGATCGAGGATGTCGCGCGCGGCGCGCCAGAAGCCGACTCCCATCCGTCGCGCCTCGAGCCCGTAGAGATCGACGGCGTGCTGCCCGTGCGCGGCCCAAACGAGCGTCGCACGGGCTTGCCGCAGGTCGCGAACGCCGATGCGCCAAGCGTCAGCTGGCAAGCGCCGCGACGCCGGGCAGCTCCTTGCCCTCCAGCCACTCCAGGAAAGCGCCTCCCGCCGTCGACACGTAGCTGAAGCGCTCGAGGACGCCGGCCTTGGTGAGCGCCGCGACCGTGTCGCCGCCGCCGGCCACGGTCTTCAGTTGCCCCGCGCCGGTCAGATTCGCAGCGGCGTGCGCGACGCCATTGGTGCCGGCGTCGAACGGATCGAGCTCGAACGCGCCCATGGGTCCGTTCCACAACAGCGTCCTGCAGTCGGCGATGGCGGCCTCGACCTCCTTAACCGATGCTGGGCCGACGTCGACGATCATCTCTTCTTCGCCGACGGCGTCGGGGGCGACGATTTTGTTCGGCGCTTGCGCTTCGAAGGCGGTGACGACGACCGCGTCGGTCGGCAGCAGCACCCGGCAGCCCTTGGTCTCGGCGTCGGCGAGGATTTTCCGCGCCGTCTCGGCGAGATCCTTCTCGCAGAGCGACTTGCCGACCGGCAGACCTTGGGCGTGGAGGAACGTGTTGGCCATACCGCCGCCAATCACGAGGACGTCCATCTTCGCGACCAGCTGTCCGAGCACGTCAAGCTTGGTGGAGACCTTGGCACCGCCGACTACGGCGGCAACCGGGCGCTCCGGCTTCTCCAGAGCGGCCTGAAGCGCTTCGAGCTCGGCTTGCATCAGGCGGCCAGCCGCCTTTGGCAAACGCTCGGCGATGCCGGTGACCGAGGCATGTGCCCGATGCGAGCAAGAGAAGGCGTCATTGACGTAGATGTCGCCGAGCGCCGCGAGTGTGTCGGAGAAATCGGGGTCGTTCTTTTCTTCGCCGGCATGGAAGCGAAGGTTCTCGAGCATCACGATGTCACCGTCCGCGAGCGCGCTGACGGCCGCCTCGGCAACATCACCGACGCAAGCGTCGGCGAATGTGACCTTGCGGCTCGGCAGTGCGGCGCCGAGCGCCTCGGCGATCGGCGCGAGGGACATCGACGGCTCGACCTTGCCCTTGGGTCGGCCGAAGTGGGAGAGGACGACGACCTTCGCGCCGTTCTCGGCGAGCTCGTCCAAGGTGGCCGAGGCGCGCTCGATGCGGGTGGCGTCGGTCACGCGGCCGTCGGCCATCGGCACGTTGAAGTCGACACGCACGAGCACGCGCTTGCCGGCGACGTCGAGGTCGTCGAGTGTCTTGAAGGAAGGCATTCCTTCTCTCCCATGGCGTTCTGCGGCGCGCCCGCGGTATCACGCTGCCCAGGGCGCGTCCAGGCGGGCGGACATCGAGCGCGCGCGGCCCTCGCATCCGCGCGGACCGGACGGTTGGGAGGCAGCGACCGCCGACGGAACCCGGTCACGCGCTTGGCCAAGCGCCGGCTCGACGACGCGGCCTTCACCCGCGGCGATGTGCCGCTCTCGTCGACATGGCTGCGATAGCTCGGCCAATGCCGCATCCGGGTCGGCCGTCGTCGGCGTGACGTCCACAATTGACGAGGCGATGACCGCCTCACTCTCGCCGTTTCCTCAGATTCTCTTACAATACAAGAAACAATATTCAAACGCAACCTTGAGAAGGTATTTTTCTTTCTTATCGTGGTGTCACGTCAAAATGCCTTAGCCAAGCGCATCGTTAACATGCGGTGACCGGCTGCATCTGCCGTTTTTTCTTTCGTCTGCTCACGCGTTTGAAATGCAATCCACCGTGTCGCGGCGTCAGTCGGGCGCATCACGCGCCGTGCGCCGCGCAGAGGAGACCGAACCGTGCCTGAGCGTCTGACCGACGACATGTACCGCGAGGAATACACGCCCGACTTCGTCTCACGCTGGGATGATCTGATCGGCTGGGCCGGCCGGGAGCGGGGCGAAGCCGGCTTCTTCCATCGCCTGCTCAACGCCTATGGCGTGGAAACGGTACTGGACGCCGCGTGCGGCACCGGTTTCCATTCGATTGTGCTGGCGCGCGACGGCTTCGACGTCTGGGCCTGCGACGGCGCCGCGACGATGGTCGCCAGAACGCAGGCGAACGCAGCCAAGGCCGGCGTTACGCTCGTCGACCAGCTTGTGTCCGACTGGCGCGAGCTACCGAGCCGCTTCGGCGAGGACCGCTTCGACGCGCTCATCTGCCTCGGCAATGCGTTCACCCATCTGTTCGACCACGAGGCGCGCCGCGACGTCCTTGCCGCCATGCATGCGGTGATCAAACCGGGCGGGCTCATCGTCATCGATCACCGCAACTATGATCGGATCCTCGATCACGGCTATACGTCGAAGCACCAGTATTATTATACCGGCGATGGCGTTGATGTTAATCCTCTGATTATCTCACGAACGCTCGTCAAGTTCCGCTACAATTTTCCGAATGGCGAACAGCATCATCTGCAGCTATACCCGCTCCGGCAAAACTACGTGACTCATCTGTTGGAGGATGCGGGTTTCGTCGACGTCACTCGCTATGGTGATTTCATGCGTCCCTATGAACATTACAACGTCGACTTCATCCAGCAGGTTGCGTTTAAGGCTCCCGACGGCGTCGACCGCAATGCTATCGGCAGCCAAGCGAGCGGCCGGGCGAGCGCGTCCGCCAAGCAACTCAATCGGTCGGTGCGCGAGACGCGCGAGTACTATGACGGCGCCGCCGACGAGATCTATCGAGAGATCTGGGGAGAGAACATCCACCTCGGCAGCTTCGCGGAGCCGGACGAGAGCCTCCAAGCAGCGATGGCGCGTTCGAACGAGCGCGTGGGCGATCTGCTACAGCTAACGCCGCGCGAGCGTGTCCTCGACGTGGGCTGCGGCTACGGCGCCTTCGCGCGCTACCTTTCGCGCCGCTTCGGGTGCCGCGTGCTCGCGACCAATATCTCCGAGCGGGAACTGGAACGCGGCCGGGCGTTGACGGCGGAGGTCGGCCTCGACGACCTCGTCGGCTTCGCTTGGGCTGATTTCCACGATCTGCCCTACGACGACGCCAGCTTCGATGCGTACACGAGCCAGGAGGCGTTCCTCCACGCGGCCGACAAGCGCACGGTTCTCGCGGAAGCCTACCGGGTCCTGAAGCCGGGCTCGCGCCTCGTGTTCACCGACATCCTGATCCGCGCGAGCGCCACCGCGGCCGATCGCGAACGCATCTACGCGCGGGTCAAGCTTGCCGACATGTGGGACGCACCCGACTACCTGGACGCGCTTGCTGGCGTCGGGTTCACCGTCGAAGCGCACCACGACTGGTCGGAGAACGTGGCACCAACCTACGATTGGGTCCGGGGGCAATTGCGCGAGCGGCGCGGCGAATTCGACGAGCGGATCGGTGCCGACCTTGTCGAGAAAACGGTCGAGGCCCTCGGCTTTTGGGTTGACGCCGGCCGCGCCGGCAAAATCGGCTGGGCGGCGTTCGTGGCCCGGAAGCCGGCCGACTGAGCGGCGCGGGCGCCCTTGGTTCGTCCTTCGGGTGCAGACCCGGTCGACTAAAGGCCAAGGGCGCCAAGCCTCGTCGCGAAGGGGCATTGCGGCATCATGCCGCCCGCAAGCTGGGAGGTGTCGTCATGGAGCCACGTAACGCTCTGATCGCGGTCGCCGTTGCCGCCGCGATGGCTAACGTCGAGGTGGCCGCGCAGGGTGCCGGCGGCGGGGCCTGCGCCGACGCCGGTGCCGCCGGCACCGTGCTCGCAGCACTCGCCGGGAACGTCGCCGGCATCGATGCGCCGGCGGTTGCCGCCATGTGCGCGCAGATCGCCGAGCTCGAGCAGCGTGCGGAGACGGCGGCCACCGAGGCCGCCGCTCTGCGGACGGATCTGGATCGCGCACGGGCGCAGCTTCCGCCGACGGGATCGATCTTGCTGGTCGACGATCGTCGCGGCTGCCCAGCGGGCTGGACCGATGTTGCCCTGAGCGAGCCGGGCGTCTTCGCCGGCCGGGTGCCGGTCGCTGCCGGGTTCAGTGAGGGGCTGAGTTTCCGGAACTTTCGCCAGGTTGGCGGCAGCGAGACGGTCGCGTTGTCGGAGCCCGAGCTGCCGGCCCACGCCCACGTCCTGCCTCTCGGCTTCAACGCGCCGCGGACGGCCGCCGGCGGCCCGTCACGGCCGGGCGGTGCCGTCGGTGGAAGCTTCAGCGTTGGCGGGTCAGATACGGAGGTTGCTGTCCGGGCGTTGACGGGCCGCGAGCGAACGGAACGCTCGGGCGCCGGCGCAGCGCACGAGAACATGCCGCCCTTCGTTGCGCTCTATTGGTGTCGGAAAACCTGACGAGGCGCCGCCCAACGCGGCGGACGTCGGCGGCGAGGCTGAGCCTCAGGCCTTGACGCCGGCGCCGATCGCGGGCTCAGCGCGCGGATCGAGCGGCCAGCGCGGACGCACGGGCGCGTCCAGCCCGTCGCCGGGCGTGATGCCGCGCTCGAGTGCGGCCCAGGCGATCATCACGGCATTGTCGCCACACAGCGGCTGCGGCGGGGCCACGAAGGCCAAGCCGTTCTCGGCCGCGACCTCAGCGAGGCGCGCGCGGACCGTCTTGTTTGCCGCCACACCGCCGGCGGCGACGAGCGTGCACAGCGTCGGCGCAGCAGCGCGGGCGAGGGCGATGGCGCGGCCCGTTCGCTCTGCGAGGGATTCGCTCGCCGCTGCCTGAAAGCTCGCGGCGAGATCGGCACGGACGTCGTTTCCCGGGGCGCCGCGTAGCGCGTGCACGACCGCGGTCTTAAGGCCGGAGAAGGAGAAGTGGCAGCCCGGCTGACCCTTCAGCGGCCGTGGCAGCGCGAACGCGCGCGGATCACCGGTGGCGGCCAGCCGTTCGAGCTCAGGCCCGCCCGGGTAGCCAAGGCCGAGCGTCTTAGCGACTTTGTCGAACGCCTCGCCGACGGCGTCGTCAATGGTCGTGCCAAGCCGGCGGTATCGTCCGACCCCCTCGGCGAGAACGAGCTGGGTGTGCCCGCCCGAGACGAGCAGGACCAGATAGGGGAACGGGACGGCGTCGGTCAGACGCGGGGTCAGGACGTGTCCTTCGAGGTGGTTGATGGCGTGAAACGGCAGGCGATGCACGGACGCGATCGCCTTGGCGGTGACCGCGCCGACCATCAGCCCGCCGATCAAGCCTGGGCCCGTGGTAGCGGCGACACCGGCCAGATCCGTGAATCTGCAGCTCACCTCCTCCATGACCGACCGGATCTGCAGCGTCAGCGCCTCGACATGTGCGCGCGCCGCGATCTCGGGGACGACTCCGCCGAAGGGCGCGTGTTCCGTGAGCTGGCTTCGAACGCGTTGCGCGAGGACGCGCCGATCCGCCGTGACGAGGGCCGCCGCCGTCTCGTCGCAACTCGTCTCGACACCGAGCATAATGGGGGTCTGGCCGAGGCTGGCGGCTATGTTAGGCGCTTGTGTCATGCGTAGTTCTCATAGCGTCCCCGGCCGCCCATGACACACCTCAAGATCGGTACCCGCGGCTCGCCACTGGCGCGTGTTCAGGCGGACACCGTCGCCCGCGCCTTGGTCGCCGAGGAACCGGGCGCCACGGTCGAACTCGTGATCATCAAGACGACGGGCGACCATGTGCTTGACCGACCGCTCAGCGAGATCGGTGGCAAGGGGCTCTTCACCAAGGAGATCGAGGAGGCGCTGTTCGATCGGCGCATCGACCTCGCGGTACACTCCTACAAGGACGTGGCGACCATCCTGCCGGATGGTCTGGAGATTGCCGCGGTCCTCCCGCGCGAGGATCCGCGTGACGCGCTCATTGCCGGCGCGTGCGGGACGCTGGCAGAGCTGCCGCGCGGCGCCGTCGTCGGGACGGCCTCGCTGCGGCGGCGCTCTCAGCTGCTGGCGATGCGTCCCGACCTGGAAGTCGTCAACCTGCGCGGGTCGGTGCAAACGCGCCTCGATCGGGTGGCGAGCGGTGCCGTTCACGCGACGCTGCTGGCGATGGCGGGGCTAAACCGGCTGGGTCGCGCAGACGCGGCGAGCGGGCCGATCGCCGAGGCGGAAATCCTTCCGGCGGTGGCTCAAGGCGCGATCGCGATCGAGGTCCGCAGCGACGACGCGGCCGCGCGCGAGCGGACGCAGCGGCTGAACGACCCGCCCACACTCCACGCGGTGACTGCTGAGCGCGCTTTCCTGCGGGCGCTCGACGGTTCCTGCCGGACCCCGATCGCCGCGCACGCGATTGCGGACGGTGAAGAACTTGGTTTTAGGGGGCTGCTGGCGATGCCGGACGGCGAGCGCGTCTGGCGCGCGGCTCGAAGCGGTCCTGTGAGCGATGCAGAACGCCTTGGGCGCGACGCCGGTGAGGAGGTTCGCGTCGCCGCTGGCGCGTATCGTTGGCTTTAGGGCAGTGGCTCGAGTCCTGATCACGCGACCGACGAACGCCGCCGCGCGAACTGCGGCGATCGTGCGCCGTCTCGGGCACGAGCCGGTGTTCGCCCCCGTGCTCGCGATCCGCGACCTCGCCACACCGGCACCGCCGCTCGCGGACGTGGGTGCATTGATCGTGACGAGCCGGCACGCGGCAGGCGCGACCGCGTGCATCGACCCTAGCCCGCCGGTCTTCGCCGTCGGTGCGGGCACGGCGGCGGCGCTTGCCGCAGCGGGCGTGCCCGTCGCGGGCCAGGCATCAGGCGACGGCGCCGCGCTCGCGGACCTGATCAGCGCACGCTTGCGGCCAGAGCAAGGCGCCCTCGTGCACCCGACGGGCACGGTCCGCGCAGCCGGGCTTGCCGCGGCGCTCGAAGCAGCGGGTTTCGACTATCGCCCATGGCCGGTCTACAGCGCCGATCCGGTCGACCGGCTGCCCGAGCAGGTCGTCGCAGCCCTGGCTGATGGGGCCATCGACGCCGTAACGTTGCACTCACCGCGGACGGCGCGGTTATTTGGCGAGCGGCTGGTCGAGGCGGGGGTTGTCGCGGGCACCGAGGCGCTCGTCGCCCTGACGCTGAGCGCTAACGTGGCCGACGCTATCCGCAGCTGGCCCTGGCGAGAGATCCGCATAGCGGAGCGATCCGATGAACGCGGCATGGCGGCGTTGCTTGAAGAGCTGCGGCATTGATGCTAGCCACCCGACGCGGTTGCGATCGCGACGTTCATGGCGACCAGATGACCGAAGAGTCGCGAAGCGTCTTGTGAGGGGAGTGCACTCGGATGGCCAACGAGCAGACCCGAGCAGACGTTGCGCCCGCGCGGCGCGGTGGACGCGGCTTGATCGGGGGTGTGCTCGGCGGCGTGCTGGGCGCAGGCGGGTCGATCTACGCGCTCCAGATCCCTGAGGTGCGCGACAACCTACCCTTGCCGCCGGCGGCCGAACTCGTCGTCAATCCGGCTGCGGTCGCCCGGATCTCGGCCCTCGAGGCCGAGCTGGCTCAGGTCCGCGAGGCGACGCGCGCGGCCGAGGAAAGCGCCTCGGTTGACGCGCTGACGGCGCGCTTGGACCAGCTCAGCAGCGAGGTGACGGCGGCGGCCTCCACGGCTCAGCTTGAGGCGCTGCAGGCGAGCTTGAGCCCCCTCGCCACGCCGGAGGGCGCGGCCGACCTGAACGGCCGATTGGATGCGCTCGCGGGCGAACTGCAGGCCCTCGACGCGGCGACGGCGCGGGTTGAGAGCGTTGCCACTATCGAGTCGGCGATCAGCGGCTTCGAGACACGGCTGGGCGATCTGGAGCCGACGATCGAGGATCTCGTCGGCACCGTCGGCGCGCTCGAGGCGACGGCGGGGGATCTCGAGACCCAGACGGCGGAGCTTGGTGCGGCCGTCGCGGCACAAGAGACGGGTCTCGTCGAACGGACGGCCGCCGTTGGCGGTCGCGTCGACGCGTTCGCCCGAGACGTCGCCACGCTCCAGGCGGACCTGGGTGCCGCGTCCGCCGACATGGCGGATGTTCAAGCCCGCCTCGACGAGCTTGCCGCTTCGACAGAAAGCACGGCGGCGCAGGCGACGACCGTGGCCAGCCGGATCGCCGCTACCGAATCAGCTGTTCAAGCCTTCACCGAGGGCATGCGGTCGGCCGACGAGGCGCAGGCGACCCGGGTCGACGAGGCGGCTGCCCAGGCCGCCGCGGCCGCGGCGACCGCTGAGGCGGCGGAGAGCCGGGTGGCGACGGCGCTCGCGCGAACGCGTGCTGCCTTCGCCGTGACGGCTGGTGCGGGTAGCGTCGATCGGGCGCTGGCCTCGGGGGCAGCGTTGACGCCCGTTGTCACCGAACTTCAGAGCATTGAAACGTCCAGCCTTTCCGAGGCGGAGACGGAGCGCCTCCAGGCGGCGCAATCCTCCTTGAGCGAACATGGAGCAGGGGTTCCGAGCGCGGCGGCGCTGAAGCTCAGCCTCGACAATCTCGAACCGGACATCGTCGCCGCCGCCACCCCGGCGGAGCGTGCCGGCTCTGCTGGAACGTTGATGGGAGCGTTGAACCTCAGGCCGCGTGGAACGTCCGCCGACGTGGCGGCAGGTCTCGAGACGATCGACGCCGCGCTTGCGGCCGACGACATGACGGCCGCCGTCGCCGCCGCCGAGGCGCTGCCGGACACGGTGAGCACGATCGTCGAACCGTGGATCGCCGAGGCGCGCCGCCGGCTCGCGGTCGCGGAGGCGCGCGATCAGTTGTTGAACCTGGGCCGTGACCTCGCCGCTGCGGGTGCGTCCTAAGCAGGAAAGAACCACGCATCATGCTGCGCCTGCTCGGTTTCCTCATCGTCGCCGCCGCGCTGATGTTCGGCGGCGCGTGGCTGTTTAACAACGACAACGCGCTTCAGATCCAGTGGTTCGACGGCGAGATCTACGACTGGTCGTTGGCGTGGCTGATCATCGCGGCGATCGTCCTGGTCGTGCTGGCCATCGTCGTCTACGAGCTGCTGCGGCTCATTCTCGGCTTTCCGGCTCGCTGGTGGGTCAAGCGCAAGCAGACCCGCTATGTCGATGGGCTTCGCACCGTCACGCGTGGGATGATGGCGGTCGCCGCCGGTGACGTGACGCATTCGAAGGAGCTGCGGCGCGAGGCCGAGAAGCTCCTCGGCGAGCGCGAGCCGGCGGCGCTGCTGCTCGCGGCGCAATCCGCCGAGCTTGCCGACGACCACGAGGTCGCCCAGCTGAAATATCGACAGATGCTGCGGCAGAAGCCGACAGCGCTTTTGGGGCTGCGCGGTCTGTTGAACGACGCGATCGCGACCGGCGATCAAGAGCAAGCTTTGGAGCTCGCGCGCCGCGCCTATCGCGATCACCCGTACACCGAGTGGGTGGTCGAGACGCTGTTCGAGCTGCTGGTGCAGGAGCGGAGCTGGAGCGAGGCCTACCGCCGGATCGACGACCTCAAGCTCAATAAGATCATCGACGGCCAGGAGGCGCAGCGCCGCCGCAGCATCATCCGGCACCTGATGGCCGAGGAAAGGGCCGCCGAAGGTGAGACGGCGGACGCGTTCAAGATTGCGCTCGATGCCACCAAGCGCCAGCGCAGCTTCGCCCCCGCCGCCGTGTTGGCGAGCGAGCTTGCGATGAAGCAGGGCAAGCAGCCGACGGCGCGGAGCGTGCTGGAGGAAGCCTGGGCGCGCGCGCCGCATCCGGCCCTGCTCGAGGCGTTCAAGGGCCTTGCAGCCGAGGAGCCGGCAGCGTCGCGGCTCTCGCGCTTGGAACGTCTCTACAGCCGCAACGGCAGCCACCATCTCACGCTGCGGGCGATGATCGAGGCGGCGCTCGCGGCCGGCCAGGTCGACCGGGCGATCGGTTTCGCCCGCCAGGTTCCGGCAGCCAACCCGACGGTTGGGACGCTGCAGGCGGCGATCGACGCCTATCGCGCGAAGGATCCGAGCGCGAGCGAGATCGCCGAGTTGGAGGGCCTGCTCGCCGACGCGCCGCTCGACGAGGCATGGGTTTGCGAACGGACGGGTCATGCCGTCGAACGCTGGCAGCCGTTCGGCCCGGAAGGGGATTTCGACAGCCTGCGTTGGCAGTCGCCGCCGCGGGTGGCGACGTTTGTCGCCGCGGCGCCCAGCGGCACCTTCACCGGGCCGGCGGTGGATCTTGAGCCCGAGGCGAGGGGCGCAGCGTGAGCCACCGCGGCCGTTGACGCCAGCGACCGCCGGCGCTACCCCCTGCACCTCACACCGAGGCGCGCCGCATTAGCTCAGTCGGTAGAGCACGTGATTCGTAATCACGGGGTCGCTGGTTCGAGTCCGGCATGCGGCACCA
>CAYUKE010000033.1:0-15274 GCA_964445185.1 uncultured Geminicoccaceae bacterium | reverse complement strand
GATGTTCTTGTTTTGCCTCTGAAAATCCGAGCGGATGGGTTTCAGGGTAGATCATCGAAGTCAAAAAGCCAGCTTTCGGTATGATAACAGAAGACTACGCTGCCGAAGAGATGAACACGGTTGTGCGGGATGTTCTGGTTGGTTCACGCGTTCTGAACGGCCGGCCCTGGGCAGAACGCAGCGCAGATGATGCTACCGGTAGGGTGCCGATGACCACCGCCCGGGCCTTCGTTGCCGGCCAGGCGCGAGCGGTCCAACCCGTTCGCTTAGCGACGCGTGACGGTGCGTCGAACACGAGCGTCATCCAGTGGCGGTGGGGGCGGGATTCGAACCCGCGGTGGGCGTAACCCACGGTGGTTTTCAAGACCACTGCATTCAACCACTCTGCCACCCCACCGTGCTGTCCCTCTAGAAGCGCGGTGGGCTGGGGGCAAGACGTGGTTCAAACGGTGAAATCGGTCCTTGCAGCGAACCCGCCGCTCGGCAGTCCGCTGAAACCGCCGCCGGGATTGAGGATGCACGACGCAATCGCGTCGAGGCCGTCGTCGCGGTTGGTCGTCCCGGGGACGAAGTTGCGCATCTCTTCGAGCAATGGCGTCTCGAGCACGCGCGCGTGCACCCGCAGCGACCGCGCGGCGAGAACCGGGTCGAACGCTTCGAGGATGCGCTGATCCTTGTTGCGTTTGGCGGTGTGCTCGCGAACGACGAGGCTGACGTTGGCCGCGCGGATGGTCTTGCGGAGTAGACCAGGCAGGAAACGCCCGATCCCGTTGTTCTCCAGGGTGACGAACGGGCAGTGGTGCCGTTGCGCGATGGCGATCACCTGGCGGCAGAGCTGAGTGGCCTCGTCGATCTGTTCGGCGAGGGCCGCATCGTGCCGGAGGTAGACGAGATCGACGCACCAATATCCGTCGTCGACGTCCGCGAACACGACGGCGACGACGCTACCATCGCCTCCCCTGCTGCCGAAGGCCGGATCCCACCAGCAGTTGACGGCCTTGAGCTCGACACCGTCTAGGGTCAGGCGGCGCCGGCGATTGGTCGTTGTTACCTCGAGCTCCGCCTCGAATGGGACCAGGCGCGTCGCGTCGAGGCGGACCTCGCGCAGGTCGACCGGCTCGAGCATCATCTGCGCGCGGAAGCGCAACGGGCCGACCTCCCGCTCGAGGTCGCGGATTTTGGGGACGGGGAAGCGTTCCGGCCAGCGCGATTGCCCCAGCGGGTCGAGGATCGGCAGGACCAGACGGCGGAAACCCGCGAGGAATGGGCGCTTGTCCGGCGGACGCGAAGCCGGATCAGCGTAGATCGTGTCATGCGCGTGGGGCGTGCCAATACAGAGCTGCACGCCTCCGGGCACGAGGATGAACGACAGCTCCGCCATGCGTCGGCGCAGCTCCTCGCGCTTCGTTAGCGTGCCCACGGTGTTCGGCACCTCGACGTCGTCGCAGACAATGAAGTCCGCTCGCGCGCCCGTAAGGTTGGCGCCGATGCCGCGTGCCAGCATCGACGGATCGCGAAGCTCCATCGGTCGACAAACGGTGAGCTGGTCCGAAGCCCAAGCGCCGCTCGCCGGCTTGAGCAGAGCTTTGGCGATCGGATGCGCTTCGATGACGCCGCGCACGTTGCGGACCATCTTGGTCGCCAGGACCTGCTCCGCGGCAACCACGAGGATGCGCAGGTTGGGATTGATCGTCAGCAGCCACGTGCACAGCAGACCGACAAGCGTCGACTTCCCGGCGTCCCGGAAGACCATGAGCAGCAGACGCTCGTCACCGCGCCGCCAAGCCGCCTCGAGCCAGCTAGCGATCTCGAGGTGTAGGTCGGGCGTACCGAGCCCCTGGCGGTGGTTCCACAGCCAGACGAACTGACGGAAGCTGACGACGCCGGCGTCCCGCTCAAGGCGATCGACGCGGGTGTTGGGGTTCATCCGTCCGTTCAGATATCTAGTAGCGACTTGCCGATCGAGAGCGCACCGCCGACCGCCTGACGCGCCGTCTGGCTTTGCGCGTCGAGCAGGTTGCGGCGGCGTCTCGCGTCGGCGCGCGCGCGAATGTTCTCGATTGCGAGCTCGCGCTCCTGCACCGCCAGAGCGTCGTCCTCAAGCGTACGTTCTTCCAGACCACGCCGGACCGCGGCCGCTGATCCGCCGGCGCCACCAGTTCCGGCACTCGCCGACATCGCGCGCTGGCGGGCAACGCTCTCCTTAAGCTTGCGCTCGCGCTGCTTGCGCTCAGCGGCGTCGCGCGCCTTGACCTCGGCGATGTCCCGTTCAGCCTCGGCCTTTATCTCGGCGCTGTTGTCCTTGGCCTTGGAGCGGGACATCGCCGCATTGAGGCCGATGTTGGCTACGGTGGAGAGGGCACCCATCAGCGTGTCACCTTCACGTCGGAGGTTGCGGAAAGAAGTTGGAACGGCAGGGGACGCGAACCGGTGATCCGCCATAGCGGACCCGCATCCCCACGACGCCACCCGCGCGCCCTGAGCGTGCGGGTCCCGGTGAAGCCTTCAGGCCCGGTGCCGCCGAGGTCGATGACGCGTAGACCTTCGCCCAGATCGACATCGAGGGCTGCCGTATCGTGCAGCTGGAAGTCGATCTGAACCGGCCGATAGAGTTCGGCCCGACGCCTGCCATCGATGAGGAGCGGGAGCGGCTCGACGTCGTGCTCGAAGCTGAGGCCGATCACGGCGTCGGTCGCGGCGGTGGCGGCGGTCACCGTGCCGGCAACGACGGTGGCCGTGCCGAGGTCGACACCGTCGCCGAGAATCGTCACGACTGCGCCCTCGAGATGCTCAAGGCCGGTCCAAACATTTGTGGCTGCCATCGCGGTGCTGCGAACGGCCGCATCGACCGTCAGGTCGTCGTCGAGGCGTTCCAGTCGAGTCGTGCCTTGACGCTCTATGATCGCGTAGACGCGGTCGCCGACGACGGTGACGGCACGGACTTCACCGTCGGTCCGATGCCGCGACCAAGCGACCATTTGCGCGTTTCGATCGAGCGTAACCGCGGAGAGTTCGCCCTTCGCGTCGACGATGAGGACCAGCCGGCGCGAGACGTCGAAGGCGAGGTCGGTCGGCTGGCTGATAAGATGGCGCGCCCGCACGGCGAGGTCCTGCGCCTGGTAAGCGGTATCGATTTCCGTGAACGTGTATTCGATCAGGCTGTTGCCGCCGCGACCGACGAACAGGGAGGCGCCGTCGACGTTGACGGGGGGCACTTGGCGCGCCGCGTAGGACCCGATCCCCGTCTGCTTGATCGCGAACGTGCTGGCCGGTGCTAGCGGATTGCCGTCGACCGTCCATTCGCTTCCAGAGGTGAAGATCTCGAGCTCTCGGCCCGCGGAGAAAGCGCGGATCGCGTGCGCGGGATCGTCACCGAGCGCAAACCCGATTGCCTCGTCGTCAAGGCCACTGCCCGTATCGAAATTGAAGGGGCGGCCGACCTTCGAGAGCCAGAGCCGGTTGGCGGCCGCCGGAACGCCGCCCGCGACCAGCCGTTCGCGGTAGACGATGCAGGCGGCCGGATACCCGGCGACCGGGCTGAAGGCCTGCTCTTCCCAGTCGAACGTCCGCGAGGGGTCGTCGATCGTGATCTGTGGGATGCCCATGACGGTGGTGCGATCAGCGGCGACCGACGTGATCGCGACCTCTGCACCCTTGAACCGCAGCCGGGTGCCGACATGGCTCGGGTCGAAGACCCTTTGGTTGCTCGTGAACGTCCACAATGGGCCCGTGCCGGCGAACGCCTCGAGGCTGGCCTCCGGGGCGGCGTACTTCGCGTAGGGCTGAAACCGGACGAGCTGGTCGGGGCCGTCGCCAGGCGTCGTGTCGAAGGTCCAGTCGAGGACTCGCCAAACCCCGTAGGGCTCGAGGACGACGTGCTGCGGTGGCAGGCTCGGGTGGCAGACGAACAGATTGCCGCGGTGGGTCGCCCAGCTCAGTTGCGGCAGGTGCTGCTCGCGCCACGGCGCGCTGAGCGACGCCACCTCGGTTTCGTCGTCGAGGACGACGACGGCAGCGTCCAGAAGGACGAACAGCCGGGTGCGGCCGTCGGTGAGCGAGGTAGCCGCAAGGCGACGGCCGCCCGTCAGCTCGGCGACATGACGAAAGCCGGCGCGCCGCTTCACGCCGCCGCCGACCGTCACCCAGACGTTGCGCAAGCGCGCGGCGCCGTCCGCGTAGGCGCGCAGGTCGGTGCGACCGATCAGCTGCGGATCGATCTCGCCCGCGGCGAAGCTTGTCTGGAGCTGGGTGAGGTTGGGCATCAGCCGCGCACCCGGATGAGCGAGTCGTCGCCGATCAACGGCGGCGTGTCTTGCGAGCGGTCGACTGCCCAGGCACGCTCGAGATCGCGCTCGGCAAGGCGATCGAGCGCTTCCGCACGGCTCGTGCTCTCCGTGATCGGCAGGCAGAACTCGGCGGCGAGCCGAGCGACCAGCGCCGCCCGAAAGAAGGGGGGGAAGGACGCTTCCGCAGGTCGGAACTGGTAGGTCAGCACCACCGCCTGGCTGTCTGTTTGCAGCTCGGCGCCGATGATCGCGTAGCGCGGGCTCGAGCCGCGGTCGTCGACGTAGATGGCACGCAGGAAATCGGCCGGGAGCCCGAAGCGGCGACCGAAGTCGACCAGCGGGCGACCGTCCAGTGGGGCCAGCGTGGCGCGCTTGAGCGTGAAGGACCAGGGATGGCTGGTCAGCGCCGCGTCGGTGACGACGGCATAGAGGGTCCGACAGATCTCGGCCGCCGCGTCGCCATCGTCGAAGCTGGTGATCGGTAGCGCCCCGAGTTTGACGAGGGCGGCGTTGCAGAGATTGATATCGGTCAGCGGGCTCGCCATGGCGTCTGGACCCTTTTGGTTTCGGTAGGCCGGCGCTTCGGCAGCCGACGGCACGCGGCGCCCATCAGTCCCGCCACGAGCGACCGACATCGTCGGGCGCCGCAACGGCGACGCGCGTGTTATCGTTCCCGGTCACCACACGCAGGAGGTGCCGCGGCTCATCGGCGAGGCCGACGTTGAGGAAGAGAAAGTCGCCCACCCGGAGCATCGGTGCTGCTGGGTCGAAGTAGCCGCAGCCGTCGACCGCCTCCGAGCGATCCGGGCTGCGGTAGTGCCAGAGCGTGAAGCCGTTGGCATAGGACAACGCCTGGAGGCCGGAGGGGTCGTACGGCATGGTGGCTAGGCCTCGCTGCAGATCAGCTTGACGCAGCCGGCCGGGTCGATCAGTCCGGCGCCTTGCGACATCCAGTTGGCGACAAAGTGGGCGGCGCGCTCACCGACCCAGCTGACGTCCGTAGTGACATCCTGACCGATGGCATGGCCGATCGCGCTCTTGTGGTACCAGAAGCACGTGCGCTGCTTGGTGGTGCTGTCGAACGGCAGGCCGGAATGGGCGATCCACATGGTGCCGAGCCAGGACTTCGCCTGGGTTCCCTGCCAAGGCAGGTTGTCAGAGCCGACATACTCGGCAGAGGCGAACTCCGGCAGATCGAGCAGGTTCGCCCACTGCTTCCAGCCGACGATGGCATAGCGCTCGCCGTCGTCGGGAACGTCCTCGACACCGAGGATTTCGAGGGCAGCGAGCACCTTCGCCTTCGTCAGGCTTTTCGACGCGTCGCCGGCGACGGCCGTGGCGGTGTCGAGGCCGTCGATGATCAGCTGATCGGTCTGGCGGCCGAGGGCGTAGGCGCCGGCACGGGCCAACGCCTGACGCTCATCGATGTTCACCTTCAGCTCGTCGAGCCGATCGACATAGTCGCCGGCGTAGTAGTCCTGCAGAGCAACCTCGGTCGTGAAGTGCTCGGTGTTCATCTGCGGGATGAAGTCGTGGCGCAGCTTGGTCTTGGCGATGCCCTTGCCGATACGCTGAAAGACACAGCTGCTGCCGACGACGCCGTTACGGACACGGACGGTGCGGCGTAGCTTGCTGCCTTGGCGCTGGAAGGCGTCGTGCACTTCACCTTCAAACTGTTTGACGAAGGCGCGATCAATCGAGGCACTCATAGAGGCTCTCCTTGGAGATCATCATGGGGTTGGCGGCGCCGCCGACCGGTTGTCCCGGTGGGGCCGGAGCGGAGCCGAAGGGCGGCGACGGCCGTGGTCGGTTCTCGTCGCCGCTGGCGCTCAGTCCCGAAACAGGCGCTCGAAGCCACGGGTGACCTCGGCGATGAACGTCGGGTCGCGGTCGCGCCAATAGCGGGGATCCTGCATCATCCGCCGGAGCGAGCCCTCGTCGCTCCCCCCGACGGTGGCATCGGCGTGCACGACGGCGGGCTCGCGCGCCTGCATCATCGCGTGCATCGCCATGATTCCGTCGTAGCTGGACGCCAGGGTCTCGTAGACGTCGCCGCCGAGATTGGCCTTGCCCCAGTTGCGCAGCTGGTCGGCCGTATGCTGCCAGGACTCGGTGCCGCCGAAGGTTTCGTGGAGCCGACCCAGCTCCTGCCGGACGAACACCTCGGCGTAGGCTTCGCTCACTGCCGGCACGAGGTATTGTTCGGCGAGCGAGTAGACGAGCTGAGCCTGCTCCTGATTGAAACCGGCGTCGAAGAGCCTTGCGTTGATCTCGGGGTCTGGCTCGACCACGCCGCTGGTGCAACTGATGGCATAGGCGTCCGGCGTCTCCGGAACGCCGGGCCGAGGGGCCGTGTCGCCAACGTCGCCGTCCTCGGTGGCGTCACCGGCGCCGAGCCGACGCTCCAACTCCAGGTAGGATTTGAGGAGGGCGTCCGTCCTAATCGTTCCGCCCTCGGCGTCCCAGAACTTGTCGGGCACGTGATCCGGCCGGCTCTGTTCCGTCGGCTCAGCACTTGGATCCGTTGCCACGACGATACCTTCGCCCGCGTCCTGCGGGGCGGCATGTTCCGGCGCCGGCAACTCATCCGTTTGAAGCGTCAGATCAGTCATCTCGCGAAGTCTCCAGGTGCGGCGCGGCGCGCGGTCGCGACGAGGTGGTTGAGGTAGAGGACAACGCTGCGTTGGCCTTCGAGGTGGCGAAGTTCGGCGTCGCTCGTCGTCGGCGGCAGGGAGTGGCCAAGAAACCGCCGTGCGAGATGCTCGAGCAGCAGCGAGCCGTCGGGACCGCCGAGGGCAGTCCGCACGCTTGCCAGCAGCTCAGCGTTCAGAGGCTGCGCATCGGGATGGTTCGCTTGGAGCGCATTGGCTTCCACGATGGTCTCCTCAGGCCTCGGTGATGGCCGCCATCACGGCCTCCAGCGCCTCGTGGCCGGGTTGCTGATCACGGACGAGGTCCGCCGGGACGCCGAGCGTCCGGGCGAGCCACCGCGCCACGGCAGGCTGATCGACGGTGTCCAGCCCGGCTTCGCCGAGCGTCCGGGCGTGGTCGAGCCAGGCAAGCACGTGGCGCACGTCGTCACGTGCCTGGGCGCGGGCGAGGGGGCCGCGATGGCGAATCTGGACAACCCGCCTGTCGAGCATCATCGGCGGAACCTCGCCGCGTCGAACGAGAATGTTGAGCGCGCGGCGAAAGAGCGGATCGAGCAACTCGGCGTGCAGGCGGCCGTAGATGGCACCGAGGAGCCGGGCCGCTTCGGCGGACCGTTCCAGCACTTCGGTGGCAGTCATCCGGCCATCGCCGACAGGCCCTAGCCGGTCGACGAGCAGCGTGTGCCGGATCCGGGCGCGCAGATCGTCCAGGATGAGATCCGAGACGTCGAACCGCCCCGGTGTCGCGAGGGGCGTAAGCCCGCTCGAACCGGGTGCCTTCGGGATCACGGCACCGGGCACCAGTCGGAGATTGTGCGGGTTGAGGACGCCGTCGTCGTCGGCTTGCCACATGCCGGTGACCGCCATCGCGGCGTTCTTCAGGACGAGCTCGACGACCTTGTTCGCGGTTTTGATATCGGCAAGTGCCGTCATGATCGGGGCTCGGCCGTAGACGTCGCCGGCGCTCTTCGTCCAGCGGAACGTCACGAAAGGGGAGCTTCGGAACCGCCCCTTTTCGAGGACCGTTGGCGCGTGACGATCGAGGTCCGCGACGTAAGCGGTGTAGTTGTAGCCGTCGCCGTCCGGGAGCACGGCTTCGACGACCTCCAACCGACGATCCGGTGTGCGCACCAAAAGATCGGCCACGTCGCTGCCAAGGCGCTCGGCGCCCCAGCGCTGCAGCACGTCGCGCGCGCGAAGCCGGTTGACGCGGAAATGCCCGCGGACCTGGCCGCCGGGCCCCGACTCCAGGAAGACGTCCCACGTGGCGAGCGCGGTGAAGCGAAAGGCCGAGGCTTCGCTGGTCGCCGCCTCCTCGACGGCGAGCGTCGCGGTACCGACACAAGCGAGGTCCAGAAACGCTTGGTGCAGCTCGACGGCCAGGTTGGAACGGTCGAACTGGGCGAGGAGGGTGCGGGTCGCAGCCTCCAAGTCCGGCGCAAGGACAGTAGCCTCCCGCTCACTGACACCTGGCGCCGCCTCCAACGCGAGCCAAGCTGACCACGGTGGTGCCAGTTCGGCTAGGAGGCTTGCTGCAAGTTGCTCGACAGCGTCGGCAGCGGTGCCGTCGAACTGGGTGTCGATCCCGTCGCGTTGGCCGGGGCCGGTGTCCCGCACGGGAAGCGCATAGGCAAAGCAGTCCCGCCATAGTGCCTCCCAAGGAGCGCGTCGCTCGCGCGCGCTCTTAAAGCGGGCCGTGAGCTCGGCGAGTGCCGGGTCAGCCATGAGCATCGGCCTCCATCTAAGAAAATAAACCTATTTCTGCGTACGCGTTCGGACGGCCCAGGTCAAGGATGAAAAGTTCTTTTTCCTAGGATCCGCTTGCAGCGATGCCCTGCTCGCGGATCAGTCGAACGTAAAGGCCGTAAGGCGTGATTGGCCGGAGGCCGCCCAACCCAAGGCTCTGCTTCACCACTTCGACGCACGTCTGGGGGGGCAGCCCGGCCGCCCGGGCCCTCGGCGCGAAGCGCTCCACGGCCACGACCCGGTGGCCGTGCGCCAGGAATCGCTGTTCGATCATATGGGGATCGCAGGGGCCATAGGCCTGAAACTCGAACCGGCCCTTCACCCAATCGCACGCTATCCACTCGCCGTTGGGATCGCGGACGACCACGAAGCAGTGGCGGAACCCAGGCTGGAGACAACGCAGCCAAGCGATGTCGCTTTGGTCCGTGAAGACGACGAGCGCTGACGGTTGCGGCACGGATCGCTCCTTGATTAGGTAATAATACCTAGAATGCCTCGCCGTCACAACACATCGTTTGCCCTTTGACAGCCGCGGATGAGCTTCCTATCTAGGACGTGAACTACCGGGGCGTCGCGGCATGTTGAGCCACGCAGACGTATGGCGCGGGGTGGATCGCCTCGCCGAAGTGAATGGGCTGTCGGCCTCTGGTCTGGCGAAGCGCTCCGGGCTGGACCCCACCACCTTCAACAAGAGCAAGCGCGCGACTCGTGACGGCCGGCCGCGATGGCCGAGCACTGAGAGCCTTTCGAAGATCCTGGACGCGACGCACACAACGCTTGGCGAGTTCGTGGCTCTCGTCGACCCAGGGGCAACGGCGGTCGCGAAGCCTACCGTGCCCTGCGTGCGCCTTGGCGCGATGACGGCGAGCCATTTCGACGCGTCGGGCTTTCCCACCGTCAGCTTTGACCGCATTGACGTGCCGCACCTTGAGGGCCCGCATCTCTACGCCATCGAAATCGACACGGACGCGCACGCGCCGACCTACCGAGCTGGTGACACCCTGCTTGTGGCTCCCGACGCGGGAATCCGGCGCGGTGACCGGGTGGTGCTTATGCCGAGCGGCGGGCCGGCGCGCCTCGGCATCATGCGGCGGCGAACGACGGAAAAGGTGACGATGGAGGCTATCGTCTCTTCTGACATGACGAGCGAGATGCAGGTCGTTGACCTCGCCTGGATGGCGCGCATCGTCTGGGCGAGCCAGTAGCAGCAATGGTGGCGTTGGTGGGCCACGAGGGCCGGAAGGTGGGTGGACTAACGCGGCGGGCGGCCTTGGCGAGCAGGAACACGGCCATAGCCGGTGCGGCCAACGCCCGCACGTTCGACGAGTTCATCGCCCAGATCCGAGCAACGGCGCGCGCGCACGGCGTCGCTGGCACCACCGTCGACCGTGCCCTGGCCGGCGTCAAACCGGACGCGCGGGTGGTCGAGCTCGATCGTCGGCAGGCGGCAGGCGGCGTGTCGTTCGCCACCTATCGACGGCGGGTGCTTAGCTCGACGCGTGTCGGCGACGGTCGCGAGCGTTTCGCGGCACACGGCCCTTTGCTCCAATCGATCAGCGATGCGTTCGGTGTGAGCCCGCGGATCATCGTGGCGCTTTGGGGTATCGAGTCGAGCTACGGCCGGGTGACTGGCGGGTTCCCAGTGATCCGCTCGCTCGCAACGTTGGCCTATGACGGGCGGCGCGAGACGCTATTCACCGGCGAGCTCCTCGCCGCCTTGCGAATCCTCGATCAGACACCCCTCGATGCGGGAGACATGCTTGGTTCCTGGGCCGGCGCGATGGGCCAAGCGCAGTTTCTCCCGTCGACATACCTCAACCATGCGGTCGACTACGACGGCGACGGCTGGGCCGACATCTGGTCGAGCCGGCAGGATGTGTTTGCGTCGATGGCGAACTACCTCCGCGCCATCGGCTGGCGCCCGGGCTGGCGTTGGGGGCGCGAGGTCAGTCACCGGGACGGCTTCGCTGGCCTGTCCGAAGGGGCGGAGGGGCGGCGGCATCTGACCGCGTGGGCCGAGGCTGGCGTCCGCCGCGCCGACGGCGGACCGCTGCCCGTCGCGGATGGCGAAGCGTGGCTGGTCATGCCCGACGGGCGGGCCGGCGCGACGTTCCTCGTCTACGACAACTTCGACGTGCTGCGCACTTGGAACCGCTCGACGTACTTCGCCTTGAGCGTAGGCTTGTTGGGGGATAGCTTCTAAGCTTATCAGGCGATTGGACGAAGGAGCTGGGATGCGGCATCAATTGCGCTGGGCGCACGCCATAGCCCTGGCATTCGTCGCAGCCGGCCTCTTCGGCTGTGGCGGGGAGCCGCGTCAACCAGCAGGCGAAGGCGGACACTACAAACCGCTGCGACCGTATGAGATCAAGGGCCGGCGCTACGAGCCAATCTACGACCCTGCCTATCGCGCTACCGGTATCGCCTCGTGGTACGGGGATCCGTTTCACGGCCGTCTGACGGCCAACGGCGAGCGCTACGATAAGCGTCTTCTATCTGCGGCGCATACGACGTTGCCTCTGCCGAGCTTCGCGGAAGTGACCAACCTTGAGAACGGTCGGACCATTCAGGTCCGTGTCAACGATCGTGGTCCGTTCGTCGGTGATCGCATCATCGACCTGTCGGAGGCCGCGGCCGAGGTCTTGGGCTTCAAGGACCAAGGCCTAGCCCGCGTCGAGGTTCGCTTCCTGGGGCTGGCCGAGTCCAGCGGAACACCGCCAACGCCAACGCCAACGGTGGCGAAGGCGACGGCGCCTCCTTCCGGGGTGGCGGTCGCCGCCGCGAAGCCACCGGACACCGTTTCACGCTCGACGCCACCAGCCCTCTGCGATGGTCATTTCGTCGAGGTGGGGAGTTTCCGTGAGCCAGCCCGCGCGCAGGCGGCGGCCCTGATGCTTCAAGGTCGGTTCTCATCACCGGTGCGCGGCCGCACCGTCGAGGATAACGGCGTGGTGCGTGTGCGTGTCGGGCCCTTCGCCGACGTGGATGCCGCCTATCGCGCCCTCGCAACCGTAGCGAGAGACGGCTATGCTGAGGCTCTGGTCGTTCAGACGCAGGCGCCCCCCGGAACGTGCCGTGAGCGCGCCGCGTGACAGCTGATCGCGGAGGAGCTGTGCGGTACCGCCTCCTAACAACGTTCTTCACCGTTCTCGCGCTGCTTGGTGGCAGTGGATCACTGCGCTCGGAGGTCGCCTTCGACACGCTTGCCGAGGCGGCGATCCTGGTCGACTTCCCGACCGGGCAGGTCCTCTACGAGAAGAACGCGGACGTCGCTCGCGAGCCCGCCTCGATGAGCAAGCTGATGACTGCATTCATGGTTTTCGAGCAACTCCAGGACGGCAGCTTGTCGCTCGACGATCGCCTGCTCGTCAGCGAAAAGGCGTGGCGGATGGGCGGCTCGAAGATGTTCGTGGAGGTCGGCGAGCGTGTTCGGGTCGATGACCTGCTGCGCGGTATCATCATTCAATCGGGTAACGACGCCTGTATCGTCGTTGCCGAAGCCATCGCCGGTACCGAGGGCGCCTTCGCCGCGCAGATGACGCAGCGCGGCCGCGAGATCGGGCTCACCGCGAGTGTGTTCAGGAATGCCAGCGGTTGGCCGGATCCGGAGCACGTCATGAGCGTTCGCGACCTCGCCACGCTCGCCTCGCTGATCATCGATCAGTTTCCCGAGCACTATCATCTGTACAGTGAGAAGCGCTTTGCCTTCGCGGGCATCGAGCAGGCGTCACGAAACCCGCTCCTGCAGGGCGACGTGGAGGGCGTCGACGGTCTCAAGACAGGCCATACGTCCAGTGCCGGTTACGGTCTTGTTGCGTCGGCTGAGCGCGAGGGACGCCGCTTGGTGCTGGTCGTCGCCGGCTTAGACACCCCGGGCGAGCGCCGTCGAGAAGCGGAGCGGCTCTTGGAGCACGGCTTTCGCGCGTTCAAGGACTATCAGCTGTTCGCCGCAGATGAGACCATCGAGGAAGCCCGCGTTTGGTTTGGTGCACGCGCGCGGGTGCCGCTCGTGCCGGCGGAAGCCGTTCACGTGACCCTCTCGGCAACGGCCCGTGCCGATATGCAGGTCAGGCTCACCTACGACACGCCGCTGCGGGCACCGGTGGCGGCCGGCACGCCGGTGGGCGAGCTGACCATCTCGGCACCGGAAATGGGCGAGCGCCACGTGCCGGTGGTCGTCGGTGACGATGTGCCCGTCGCGGGCCTCGTCGGCCGCGCCTGGCTCGCCTTGCGACACCTCGCCGGGCTCGGATCCTGACAGGCGCGTCGCTCGCCCGATTGGTGACGCTTGAAGGCGGGGAGGGGGTCGGCAAGTCGACCCAGCTTCGCGTCCTGGCTGATCTGCTCGCTCAAGAGGGGGAGCGGGTGGTCGCGACCCGCGAGCCGGGAGGCAGCGCCGCCGCCGAGGCCTTGCGTCCGCTGTTGGTTCAGGGCGCGGTCGATCGGTGGAGCCCGACGAGCGAGCTCTTCCTGCTGATGGCGGCGCGGGCCGATCACTTGGACCGCACGATACGACCCGCGCTCGCCGAGGGGGCCTGGGTGTTGTGCGATCGCTACTGGGATTCGACGCGGGCTTACCAGGGGTTGGTCGGCGGCCTCGACCTGGGCGCGATCGACGCGCTGCACGAGGCCTGGTTAGCGCCGTTTCGGCCGGGTCTGACGCTGCTGTTCGACCTCCCGGTCAACGCCGGCCTTGGGCGCGCGGTGGCTGGACGCTTTGAGGCGCGAGGGCCAGCGTTCCATGAGCAAGTGCGGCGCGCCTACTTGAAGTTGGCGCAGGCTGAGACGGAGCGCGTTCACGTGATCGATGCCGAGGGCACCCCCGCAGCCGTGGCAGCGCGCGTGGCCGCGGCGCTTGTCGAGTATCGAGCACGCGCGAGCTTGTCGTGACCCTGTCGCTGCCGCCGCCCGCCGCCAGTCTGGACCTGCTGGGCCAACAGGCGGCCGAGTCGGTCCTTCTGCGCGCATGGGCAAGCGGTCGGCTCGGCCACGGTTGGCTTTTCACGGGCCGCTTCGGCTTGGGCAAGGCAACCTTGGCCTTCCGGTTCGCGCGCTTCCTGCTCGTCGGTGGAGGCAGTGATCTTGCAATCGCGCCCGGCCATCCGGTGATCGGCCCGATCGCCGCGGGCGCGCATCCGGATCTGGTGCATCTCGAGCCGAAGGCCGCCGGACGCGGCGCCCGCGCGATCATCGATGTCGACAGCGTCCGCGCGGCGATCGATCGGCTGCATCGCACGAGCGTCGGGACCTTTCGTGTGCTCATCGTCGAGCAGGCCGACGCGCTGAGCCATCAGGCTGCGAATGCGCTTCTCAAGACTCTTGAGGAGCCTGCGGCGAACGTCGTCCTGATCCTCACCGCCGAAGGCGATGCGCAGGTTCCGGCGACGATCCGTTCGCGGGTTGCGCGGCTGCGTCTACGGCCGGTAGCAGACGGTCTCATCGTTGACTGGCTCTCGCGTGTGGGCGCCCCGCTCGCCTCGGCCGAGGCGAATGCACCGCTGGCGGGCGGCAGCCCCGGCCTCGCCGCGTGGCTTAGCGAGCGCGATGCGTTGACCCAGTACGCGACGCTGCTCGATCGCCTCACGGCTTCCCACTCCGAGGCCGGCATCCGCGATGTCGTCGCGACGCTCCAAGCGATGCTGGCGAGCGGTGGTGCGGACCTCGTCCGCGAGCTTGTCGGCCTGTTCGTGCGTCGCGCCGTGGCGAGCGCCATCGGCGCGCCCTTACCGGCGGTCCAGCCCGAAGAGCGTGCCGCCCTAGGCATCGCGGGCCGTCGCCTTGATCGCCTCTGGGAGGTATGGGACAAGCTTGCGGTCCTCGACGTCACGGCGGAGCGGCTCAGCCTCGACCGCGAGGCCCTTCTCGTCGACATTGCGGCTGATCTCGCGGGGCGGGAGCCGTCTCCCTCGAGCTGACGGCGGGCCACGGAGCGTTGCATGAGCGACCGTTACTACATCACGACGCCGATCTACTACGTCAACGATAGCCCCCACATCCGTCACGCCTACACGACCCTGGCGTGCGACGTGCTCGCTCGCTTCATGCGCCTCGATGGTCGGACCGTGCGCTTCCTCACGGGCACCGACGAGCACGGGCAGAAGGTGGAGCAAGCGGCCCGCGCCAAAGGGACGTACCCCCAGTCCTTTACCGACGAGGAGTCGGCGCGCAATCGCGACCTCGCAGGGGCGATGAATTTCTCCAACGACGATTTCATCCGCACCACCGAGCCGCGCCACGTACGGGCCGTGCAGGCGCTCTGGAACAGGTTGGTCGCGACCGGCGACATCTATCTCGGCAAGTATGCCGGCTGGTACTCGGTCCGGGACGAGGCATTCTACGCCCAGAGCGAGATCGTCGACGGCAAGGCGCCGTCCGGTGCGCCGGTGGAGTGGGTCGAGGAGCCCTCCTACTTCTTCCGCCTCTCCGCTTGGCAGGAGCGGCTTCTCGAATACTACCGGAAGAACCCGGATTTCATTCTGCCAGACAGTCGTCGCAACGAGGTCGTGCGCTTCGTCGAAGGCGGGCTCCAGGACCTCTCGGTCTCGCGGACCAGCTTTCGCTGGGGCATCGGCGTCCCCGACGACCCGGATC
>CAYUKE010000032.1:0-15464 GCA_964445185.1 uncultured Geminicoccaceae bacterium | reverse complement strand
GCCTTTGTGCTCTCGATCGTCATCGGTATCGGTGTCTATCTCGGGCTCGGACGCTTCCTGCCCCGCTTCACGTCCTTCGCGCAGTTCCAGGTGCTGCCGGCGGCGAGCGAGGACACCTCGATCGCGACGCTGACCAACCGCGACGAGATCGACCGCTACATGGAGACGCAGATCCGTGTGATGCTCTCCGACCGCATCCTGCTCGACACCATCGATACGAATGAGGTGCGCAACACCAAGTGGATCCAGAAGTACGGCACCGCGGGCGCCTCCTCGCCTATCTCGAGGGCGGGGGCATGGTCGTCTTCGACACGCGCGATGCCTATCTCGCGTTGCCCGGAGGTGGCGCCTCCACGCCGGGAACAGCGCGCCTCCGCGCCCTGCTGGCGGAGGTTGAGCTGCCGGCGCTCGAGCTGGTCGGTGCCGACCATGCGCTGACCAAGAGCTTCTATCTGCTGCAGGACTTCCCAGGCCGCTTCGCGGGCGCCCCCGTCTGGGTCGACCGCGCCCAGCCCGGGGTCAACGACAGCGTCTCGTCGATCGTCATCGGCGCCAATGACTGGCTCGGCGCCTGGGCGGTGGACGACGCCACACGGCCAATCCTGCCAGTGGCGCCGGGCGGCGAGCGCCAACGCGAGATGGCGCGTCGCGTTGGCGTCAACCTTGTGATGTACGCGCTCACCGGCAACTACAAGACCGACCAGGTCCACGTGCCCGCACTGCTGGAGCGTCTTGGGCAATGACTGTCGCCGATGTCGTCCTCCGCCCGCTCGTCCCCGAATGGCTGCTGCTGGTCATCGCCGCGGTAGTGGTCATCGCGATCGCGCTCGCCCTCGTCGGGCGCCTGCCGGCGGCGGGATGGCGGCTGCCGCCGCTGCTTCTGCTGCTTGCCGTGCTCGCCAACCCCGTCCTGCTGCGCGAGGAGCGCGAGCCGGTCGCCGACATCGTCCTCCTCGTCGAGGACGCCAGCGCCAGCATGCAGGCGGGGGACCGCCCGGAGACCGCCGCAGCCGCCCTGGAAGCGCTCGGCACGGACCTTGACCGGCTCTCCAACGTCGAGATCGTGGCAACGCGGGTCGACGGCGGCGAACGCGGCACGGATCTGTTCGCCGCCATCGAGCGCGCGCTCGTCGAGATCGACCGCCGGCGGCTCGCGGGCATCGTCATCGTCTCGGACGGCCAGGTCCACGATATGCCCACGGCCCTGCCAGCCTGGGCCGAAGCGCGACCGATCCACCACGTCGTCCCGGGCGGGCGCGACGAGACCGACCGACGCGTGCTGATGGAGGACATGCCAAGCTACGCCATGGTGCATGAGCCGCTGTCGTTTCGGCTGCGCTTTGAGGACGACAGCGCGAACACGGGGCCCGAGCGCGTCGTAGTGCGCCAGAACGGCAGCATCATCCACGAGCTGGTCGTCGCCCCGGGCGACGCCATCGATGTTCCGTTCGAGCTGGAGCGCGCCGGCGAGAACGTCCTCGAGGTGCAGGTGCAGGGCACGGACGGGGAGGTTAGTACGCTGAACAACCGCGCAGCCGCCTTCGTCACCGGCGTCCGCGACCGCCTGCGGGTGCTGCTCGTCTCCGGCGAGCCCTACCCAGGCCTGCGCGTGTGGCGGAACCTCCTCAAGGCCGATCCGGCGGTGGATCTGGTGCACTTCACCATCCTGCGCCCACCCGAGAAGCAGGACGGGACCCCGGTTCACGAGCTGGCGCTCATCGCCTTCCCGGTGCGCGAGCTGTTCTAGCTGAAGCTCGGCGAGTTCGATCTCATCGTCTTCGATCGGTACGCACGGCGCGGGCTGCTGCCGTTGGCCTACCTCGACAACGTCGCCCGCTACGTCGAGGACGGCGGCGCTCTCCTGATCAATGCCGGTCCGGCGTTCGCCACCCCGCTGAGCCTCGCCCGCACGCCGCTCGACCGGGTGATCCCGCTGCATCCCTCTGGCGAGGTATTCGAGCGCGAGTACCGCCCGACCGTCACCGAACTCGGCAGGCGCCATCCGGTCACCGATTCGCTCGAGGCCGAATGGCCGGGCGCGTGGGGACCGTGGTTTCGCATGGTCGACGTCGAGACCGGGGCGGGCCAGGTGGTGCTGTCGGGCGTGGCGGATCGGCCGCTCCTCGTGCTCGACCGCGTCGGCTCCGGTCGGATCGCCCAGCTACTCTCCGATCACGCCTGGCTGTGGGCGCGGGGGTACGGCGAGGGCGGTCCGCAGCAGACCTTGTTGCGTCGTCTGGTGCACTGGCTGATGCAGGAGCCCGAGCTGGACGAGGAGCAGCTTACCGCCCGGCCGGACGGCGAGGCGATCGTCGTTCAACGCACCACGCTTGATCCGACGGAGCCGCGGGTAACCGTGACCTCGCCCGACGGTGCGAGCAGCGAACTCCAGATGGAGGAAGTCGACGACGGGCGATTCGCCGCGCGCGTGCCGGCGATGGACCCGGGTCTCTACCGCTTCGAGGAAGCGGGTGGCCGTCGGGCCTTTGCCGAGGTCGAGCCGATGGCAGCCGCGGAAATGGCGGATCTTAGGTCGACGACCGAACCGCTCCGTCCACTCGTCGAGGCCAGCGGTGGCGTGCAGCGGTTCACCGACGAGACGACGGTTCCCGAAGTCCGCCTCGTGGCGGCCGAGCGGACACGGCACGGCCGAGGATGGATCGGTTTGGTGGACAACGATCTCCACCGCGTGCGAGGCAGCGCTGAAACGCCTTTGGCGCCGTTCTGGGCTGCGCTCCTTCTCTTGATCGGGACTCAGGTGTTCGCCTGGTGGCGCGAGGGGCGACGCTAGTCTGGATGTCCGCCGCAACCCTAGGCTACATTACGCCTTAATAAATCATGCAAATAGATTGAGGCGGTCACACGCCCGCCGATCGCCTTCCTATTGCCGGGAGTGCCTTCGGTCACTGCACAACCAGCAAACGCGTGATAGATGATAGCCCATCTTCATTTTCTGGTGCCACGGGCAGAATGCGTCATGCGGGCGAATAGCCGGTTCGGCATTTCCACGCTTCATCAGCATTTCGATGACGCGGCCGAAGTAGATTTCTTGAGAAAGCCGGAGACGCAGTGCGCGTTTCTCTCGGCAATGGCCCAGTCGGCCGGTGCGTTAGTCGTCGCCGGCCGCGTGGCCACTGACCGCCGCAGTCTCACCGACCTCAAGGTCGGGCTGCCGACGAGCGCGCCGCCGCCACACCTTCTGTCAGTCGTGCTCGAAACGTTCGCCAACGCTGCCGACGCGGAAGAGACTTGCCATACCACCCTGGAGACGTTTCGCCAGAAGCACGTCCTCTGGCTCCATGGCGAAGCCTGTCTAATCGCCGTGTCGCCGGCGGAAGGCGACATGGGCGCGTTCGTCGCTCTGGTCGATGAAGAGCCGCTCGACGGCTTCACGCCCTGGCGCCGCGACCTCATGCGTCTCGGGCTGGTCCGCCAGCGCGAAGAGCTGGCCCATGCCCCGAGCCAGGGGCCGGACCGTCCGGACGAGATCATCGAGCAGGTCATGCGGCGTTTCGCCATTGGCTTCGCCGTCATCGATGCGCGGACGACCGTCCGCTTCGTCAACGATGCCGCGCGCGCCTTTCTCCAGCGCCACAGCGATCCGACCATCGCCGAGGGCCGTCTCGTGGTACGCGATGGCGCGCTCCGCGATGCGCTGGTCGCGGCCACCAGCGGTCGCAGCCGCCGGCCGCACGTCCACCTGTTGAGCCAGCCGGATGGTGGTGGCATGGCCGGTGCCGTCGCCATCACGCCCATCGACCTGAATTGGCCGCTGGCGCTGCTGTCCTTCACCGATCCGAACGACACCTGGCCGGCGCACGATCCGACCCTGGAGGCATTCGGCTTGACGCGGGCCGAACGGCGCCTCGGCAGGCTGCTCGTCAGCGGAAGGCGGCTCGCCGACGCAGCGAAGGCCTCGAACATCACGACCGCGACCGCGCGCAGCTATCTCAAACGCATCTTTTCGAAGACCGGGACACAACGGCAGAGCGAGTTCGTCGCGCTGGTGCGCGCCCTGACCACGCCCGCTATCCGCCTCGCAGCCGATTGACGACGCACCGACGCGCCGGACGAGCACGGGCGGCCACCAAGGTGGCCGCCCGCTTGTCTTGTTGTTCCCCAGGATCAGCGCTTAGAGGACGAGGTCCATCTCAACGCCATCGGTGACCGGCATTTCCGGCATCTCCGGCAATTCCGGCGTGCTCTTGAGCAGATCGCTCGGATACTCGGGATAGTCGTCGAGGCAGCAGAGCTGCGGGAACTTCAGCTCGACAGGATCGGCCTCGACCGTGTCGACCTCGAACTCATCCCACTCGTAGGCCCAGACGAAGTTGTCGGGCATGAAGCCGACATCGCTGTTGAACGCGTAGCCGGAGCCGAACGAGCCGGGGCCTTCCGGGATGCCCGGCGCGAGATCGAGCTCGGCGAAATCGAAGGCCGCGTCCTTGATGACGATGCTCTGGCCGTTGTTCAGCGACACGAACACGTCGTCGACGACCGAGCTGCTGAGATCGGCGTCGATGTACTGGATCTTCTCGACCCGGAACTCCGGCTGGCCGCAGAGCCAGATCTCGTCGCCGGCCTCCCAATCGAGAATGAAGTCGACCTCACCCTCGCCTTCGGTCTGGCGATAGATGAAGGCGTCGTTGCCGAGGCCACCGTAAAGGGTGTCCTCGCCAGCGCTCCCGTAGATCTGGTCGTTGCCGTCGCCGCCGTCGACCAGGTCGTTGCCTTCGCCGGCATCGATGAAGTCGTCGTCCTCGTCACCGTAGACCAGGTCGACACCCTCGATGCCGAGGAGCGTGTCGACGCCGAGCCCACCGGACACGAAGTCGTTGCCCTCGCCGCCGCTGACTGCGTCATCACCGGCGTCGCCGTAGAGCTCGTCGTCGTCCTCGTCGCCGTTGATGAGGTCGTCGCCGTCGCCGCCGAAGACGAGATCCATGCCAAAGTCGCCACGGATCTGGTCGTTGCCGTCCTGGCCCTTCAGCTCGTCATCGCCGAGACCGCCGTCGATGACGTCGTCGCCGTCGTTGCCATAGACGAGGTCGTTGCCCTCGTCGCCGCGCAGCAGGTCGTTGCCCTTGCCGCCCTTGATGACGTCGTCGCCGAGGCCGCCGTCGATGGCGTCGTTGCCCTTGCCACCCTTGACGTAGTCGTCGCCCTCGCCGGCGAGCACTTTGTCGTAGCCCTGCGACGTGCTGATGACGTCGTCGCCGGTGCCACCCTGCACTTCGTCGTCGCCTGAGCCGGAGAAGACGTAGTCGTCGCCAGCACCAGCATCGACCAGATCGGCGCCAGTACCCGAGTTAACGTTGTCACCGCCGTCGAGCGAACAAATCTTGTCGGCCCCACCGTTCGTGACAATCTCGTCGGCATAGTCGGTCGAGTAGTGAAAATTCGGCAGCTTCTCTGCGTTTTTACCAGCAATTTCTTCACACACCGGACCAACGATGTCCGGAATCATCCCACCACGGATGACCACACCCTCACTCATCGTCTGACTCCCAGCTAATAGATAAGTTATGGACATCCTGGCTGCATTCCTTAGAACGAGCCAGCCATCGACGTCAGAGCATCACGCTCTGAGCGCTCAAGAAAAATGCTCTCCTAGGTAATTTTTATCTGCTTCTTTTCTTGGGTATTTGCTGACGGCGGCAACATGCGCATCTGGGTTTGATCAAAAGTCGGGAAAGGCGACGAAACGCGCTGCAAGCCGGGGATCATCGCGGCACCCTCATTTGCGAGGCTGGCGTTCATCACGGGACGCACATGAAGCGTCGCGTCCGGCAGGAACCGCAGATCGCGCGGCTCCCCGGCCGGACGGCCCCCCTCCTTTTGGGCGTGCGCTGGCCGCGTCAGACGCCACTACGACCTTCGCCGAAGATTCGGGCCCGCGTCCGACCCAATGCGTTCGAGTGTTGGCGCGGCGGCGAAGGTCGCTATGGTGTGCAACCTTCGTTCAACCTACCCGCGAAAGGACTGCCCGTGTTCCTGCTTCCCTGGCTTCAGCCGCGTCGCCGCGAGCGGGGGCCGTTCCGCTTCGACAGCGCGGAAGCGTTCTTTGCCGATCAGTGTCGCCGGGCGAGCGGTAAGATTGTCCGCCGCAAAGGTCTCGCCGCGCTCGTCGTCAACGGCACGCAGGAGCTGGGCGGCGAGCGTTCGACTCTGGTCCGCGATGATGGAACGCAGCTTGCCATGCTCACCGTCGCCGCTCCGGATGGCGGGTTCCGGGTGCCCGCAACGACGTTGACCGGCAACGGCGATCGCCTAAAGCCCGGCGATCTGGTCGTCTGGGTGCCGATGCAGCGGATGAGCACAGCGCTCGATGTCCTCGGCGACGCCGACACACGCTTTCTGTGGAGCGGCTTCATCGTCGCGAAGATCAAGCCGGAACTCGATCTCAGCAAATCCGGCTTCGAGATCGCCTGCCGTTACGACTGAGCCCGCCGGCGCGCTCAGCGTCGCTTCGTGAGAATTGATGGACGGCGCCAACTGCGTCGCCATAGGCTCGCGTCGCGAGCGGTCGTCAGCCGCACCGCAACCGACACCCTCGCCTGGGCCCGCCCGCCATGATCGACGCTGAGCTTATCGCCAATCTGGTCGACCCGGCGATCCTCTTCTTCTTCTTCGGGCTGTTCGTCGTCCTCGTCCGATCGAACCTCGAAATCCCGACGCCGATCGCCAAGGCGCTGTCGCTTTATCTGCTGATGGCGATCGGCTTCAAGGGCGGGCTCTCGCTGGCCGAGACCGGGCTCACGCTGGTCGTGCTCAAGGCGCTCGGCGCCGCCATGCTGATGGCGCTCGCCATCCCGGCTTGGTCGTGGATGATCCTCAAGGACCGGATCGGCCGCTTCGACGCGGCCGCCATCGCCGCGACCTACGGCTCGGTCAGCGCGGTCACCTTCATCGCCGCCTCGTCGTTCCTCACCACCGTCGGCGACGAAGCCGGCGGCTACATGACGGTGGCCCTGGTCGTCATGGAATCGCCGGCCATCATCATGGCCGTGTTCCTCGCCAATGTGGCCCGGCGAAACACGGCGGACCCGGCGGCGCAGCCGGTCGGCGCCGACGTTCGACCAGCGTCCGCGGCGCCGTCGGAGCAGGTTCCCGCCGCCCAGATCCTGCGCGAGGCCGTCACCGAGGGCGCCAACGTCCTCCTGCTCGGCAGCATGGCGATCGGCGTCGTCGTCGGCGCGTGGGCTGGCCCGGACGCGACGCTCGGCAGCTTCGTCGGCGGCGACATCTTCAAGGGGATGCTCGCGCTCTTTCTCTTGGACATGGGCATCCAGGTGGGCCATCGCTTGCGCCGCAAGGCGGAGCTCGGGCCCAGCCTGGTCGCGTTCGCGCTGCTGATGCCACTCTTCAACGCTACGGTCGCGGCGGTGCTCGCGCGGCTGCTTGGGCTGCCGCTCGGCGACGCGTTGCTCCTCGTCGTGCTCTCGGCGAGTGCCTCCTACATCGTCGTGCCGGCGGTCGTCCGCCACGCCATCCCCGAGGCCAATCCGGGCACCTACCTGACGATGTCGCTGGCGATCACGTTCCCGTTCAACTTGACGGTTGGCATTCCACTCTACCACACGGTGCTGAGCTGGTTCTGGTGAGCGTCGCGGCAGCGGGCGGTCGACGGGATCCGCTTCGCACGCTACGGTCCGTGACCCAGCGAGGCAAAGGCATGGCGGGCAATCGACGGCTGGTGGACCCGGAAGTGCAGGCGGCATCATTCGATCGCATCCGCACCGATCATCGCAGCGAGCTTTCGGAAGACTACGTCGAGCTGATCCATGACCTCATCGACGCCCATGGCGAGGCCCGGGTGGTCGACCTCGCCGATCGCCTCGGCGTGACCCACGCCACCGTCACCAACCATATCGCCAAGCTCGCCCGCGCCGGCCTCGTCTCGACCGAGCCCTACCGCTCGATCTTCCTCACTGCCGATGGCCGCGAGCTGGCGGAGCGGGCGAAGCAGCGTCACCGCACCGTGGTCGCCTTCCTCGAGGCGATTGGCGTCGACAAAGCAACCGCGCATCAAGATGCCGAGGGTATCGAGCACCATGTCAGTGACGCCACCCTGAGCTGCATGGCGCGCTTCTTGAACCATCGCTGACGGTTCGAGCGCGGCTCCGACGGTGATCGCGACGAGAGGCAACCCATGTTCTACCGCCCCGATGAGCCCCATGGCTTGGCCCGCAACCCGTTCAACGCGCTGATCGTGCCGCGTCCGATCGGTTGGATCTCCAGCGTCGACAGCGACGGCGGGGCGAACCTCGCACCTTACTCTTTCTTCAATGCGGTGGCCTACCAGCCGCCGCAGGTGGTGTTCGCCGGCACCGGCCCGCACGCCGACGGCGGCCTCAAGGACACCGTCCGAAACATCGAGGTGACCGGCGAGTTCGTCTGCAACCTCGTCACCCGCGAGCTGGCGGCGCGGATGAACATCACCTCCGCGGCGGCGCCGCGGGGGGCCGACGAGTTCGACGTTGCCGGGCTGACCAAAGAGGCGAGCCGCCTTGTCCAGCCACCACGGGTCGCCGAAAGCCCGGTGCACCTCGAATGTCGGCTGGTCGAGATCGTCACCTTGCGCACGACCGACCCGGTACAAGCCCCCAACCGCCTGGTCATCGGCGAGGTGGTCGGCATTCACATCGCCGAAAGGGTGCTGACCGACGGCTTCGTCGACATCGCCAAACTGCAGCCCGTGGCACGGCTCGGCTATCTCGACTACGCGCCGGTGACCGAGGCGTTCAGCATGGATCGCCCCGATTGGCCGGTGCCCGCGTGACGCTTAGAACGCGCGGGCTAGCCAGGTCGTTGCCGTCGACGATCAGCTGAAACCCGCAGCCAAGGACGGTGAGCCCACGTGCCGCGGCTGGTTTCGGCCACGCCGTCTTTAGCCTACAAGGCCGCCGGCAGATCCAGCGGGACCGATCTTGTCGCGGCGGGGAAGGGCATCCTTGACTTGCATAGAGACACAAAGGCTGAGCCTGCGCCCGCTCGATGCCCGCGACCTCGACCCGCTCGCCGCCATGCATCAAGACACCGACGTGATGGCGCACATGCCGAGGCGGCTGAGCCGCGGCGACACGCGCTCGTTCATCGAGCGCGCGATGGCGCACCACCGCCGCCAAGGCTTCGGCTTTTGGGTTGCCCACCGCAGTGACAGCGGAGCATTCGTGGGCTTGGTCGGCCTGTTTCGGGTCGGGTTCGAGGCGCCGTTCACGCCGGCCGTCGAGATCGGCTGGCGGCTCGCCCGCGCCGAGTGGGGCAACGGCTTCGCCACAGAGGGCGCGCGTGCGGCGCTTGCCTTCGGCTTCGACACCTTGCGTCTGGAGCAGATCGTCGCCTTCACCGTGGCGGCGAACGTTCGCTCGCGGGCGGTCATGCAGCGCCTCGGCATGATCCGCGAGCCGGCGGACGACTTCGACCACCCCCGAATCGAGGCCGGCCATCGGCTGCGGCGCCACATGCTCTACCGCATGCCGGCCACGCGCTGGAGCGCCCAACTCGGAGCGTTGTCGATCAACGGTCACCGCGCGCGTTGATGGGGAGCGGCACAGGCGGCGCATGACACGCACGATCCTCCTCACGCTTGGCCGCTTGCCGGTCGCCCTCGACCTCGCCCGGGCCTTCAGCCGCGACGGCCACCGTGTCGTCGTCGCCGATCCGATGCGCGTGAACCTCGCGCGCACCTCTAGGGCAGTGGCGATCCACAGCACGGTCACAGCGCCGTCCGTCGATCCCGCGCGGTACCTCGACGACCTGATGACCATCGTCCAAGAGGAAGCTATCGATCTGGTGGTGCCTGTGTCGGAGGAGATCGCCTACGCCGCCGCCCTGGTCGGAAGGCTCCCGCCGGGTGTCCACTTCTACGGCGTCGACCAGCCGCGGCTGCTGCGCCTGCACGACAAGCTGACCTTCAATAGACGCGCACACGGCCACGGGCTCGACGCGCCAACGAGCCTCGCCGCCGACGATCCCCAGGCGACGGCGTTCGTCCGCGCCCAGCGCACCGTCCTCAAGCCGCGCTTCTCCTGTGCGGGTTTCGGGGTGCGCTTCCTCGAGCCGAGCGATCCGCCCGAGGCTCTGCCGCCTGGACATCTCGTGCAGGCTCGGATCGACGGCCGCTCCCTTTCCAGCTTCTCCGTCGTCCGTGAGGGCGTCGTGCTCGGTACGGCTGTCTACGAGCCCCGCCTGCTGTCGGGTGCCGCCGCGGTCTGCTTCGAGCGCATCGACCACGCGCCGACCTGCGAGTGGATCGAGCAGTTTGTGGCGGCCGAGGGCTACACGGGCTTCGTCGGCTTCGACGTCATCGTCGATGCCACCGGCCGGGTGCTGCCGATCGAGTGCAACCCGCGGACGACCAGCGGCATCCACTTCTTCGAACCGAACTGGCTGGCCGCGGCGGTCTTGCGCCCGGAGACGGCCGGGCCGCCGCAATTCCGCGTTGGGCGCCGGGCGCAGCAGTTCTGGTCGGCGCTCGCCGGCGCATACACGCGGATCCACCGTCCGCGGAGTTTTGTGGCGAGCCTCGCCGAGATCGTCCGCGCCCGCGACGTGCTCTGGGACCCACGCGACCCATTCGTCTTCCCGCTCATGACCTTTGCGAGCTGGCCGGTCGTCTGGGGTGCGCTGCGCAGCGGTCAGGCCTTCGGCGTCGTCGCCACCCGCGACATCGCTTGGGACGGCAAGCCGCCTAGGCTGCCCGACGACGGACCCGGCACGTGATCCGCTGGGCCGGTCGGGTCGTCAGCCGCGCTACTGGCCGCACCCGCTCCGGGGCCTCCGGCTCGAAGTCGAAGGCCCGCACCAGCCGCGCCAGGATCAGCGTGCTCTCGACGGTCGCGAAGGAGGCGCCGACGCAAACGCGAGGCCCCAAACCGAATGGCAGGTAGGTCCCCGGCACCACATCCTTCTCACGCTCCGCCGCGAAGCGATCGGGGTCGAAGACGTGCGGGTCCGTCCAGTAGCTATCGTGGCGATGGATCACCCAGGGCGCGACCATGATCATCGCGCCGCGCTTAACCCGAATGCCGACGAGCTCCGTCGGCTCAAGGGCGACCCGCGGGATGAACGTGAGCGGCGGATAGAGCCGCAGCGTCTCGCGGAACACGTTGCGCGTGTAGGGCAGCCCTCGGATGTCCTCGAACGCGATCGGCCCGTCGCCGACCGTCGCAGCGACCTCGGCGCGGATGCGGTCGCGCACCTCGGGCAGGATCGCGACGATGAAGAACGCCCAGGTCAACGCGCTCGCCGTGGTCTCGTGACCGGCCAGAAAGAAGACGCCAAGCTGGTCGACGAGCTCGTCCTTGGTGAAGCCGTCACCCGTGTTCGGGTCGCGGGCCGCGACGCAGGCGGAAGCGATGTCGTCGAACCGGCCCTCGGCATCCTGCAGGTGCGGCTCGACCAGCCGTCCCAGATGCTCACGGATGCTCGCGCAGGCTTCGAGCACGTGCGGGTGCTGCGGGATTTCCTTGAAGGGCGGATCGAAGATGAGGCTCTTCAGCTGAACGTGCGCGGCGCTTCGCTCGAAGACGGCGAACGACTCGTAGACGTCGTAAGCGGTCTTCTCGGCGAGCGGCGTCGAGAACACTGTCCGGCAGATCACATCGGCCGTCAGGTGGCCCATGGCGAGATCGAGCGAGAACGGCTCGCCGCGATCGGCGAGGCCCTCCAGGTGCGCTTGATACGCGTCCACCGCGGCCGTCATCGAGACGAAGGCGCGGTTGATCCGCATGTGCGAGAACGCGGGATCGATCATCTGCCGCTGGCGGCGCCAGGTGGGCCCGCTGGAGGTAAAGATGCTATCGCCGACCAGCGGCTCGACCGCACCGCGCATCAGATCGTTCTTCGGGAAGATACCGTCGGGATCGGTGAGCACGCGGCGCACCGCGTCGGGCTCGTTGACCAGCAGGATCGAGCGCCGGGAGTAGCCGAGAAAAGCCGCGGGCCGACGATAGGCGTAGTCCGGTAGCAGGCTGAGCAGATTGCCGTCGCCGCTCCAGACGACGCGAATCAGGGCTGCCAGCGCCGGCAATGGCTGCGGTCGGGGCGGACGATACACGCGGCTTCTCCCGCTGGACGACCCGGAATCGTAGCAGACGCAGCGGCGGCCTGTCTTGCCAACCTGACGCCGCCCATCGTCCGAGTTGCCTGACGGCTCGACCACGCGCTAGCCTGTGCCAATTCGTGGAGGACGGTCGTCATGGTGCTCTTCGACGCGCTCATCGTGGTCCACGTCGCGACCGGAGCACCCGGTCTGGTCGCTTTCTGGGTACCGGTACTCGGCAAGAAGGGCGGCGAACGCCACCGTCGTTGGGGACGTGTGTTCAATCGGCTGATGCTCGCCACCGCCAGCTCCGCCCTGGCGATGAGCATCCTCTCGATCCTCTGGCCAGTGGCAACACACCCCCACATCACCAACATGTCGCCAGAGATGATCCGCGCCATTTTCGGCTGGATGATGCTCTATTTGTCGATTCTCACGGTCAATCTGGTCTGGTACGGCTGGAGTTTTGGCAAGAACAAACTCAATTATGCCCGCAATCGCGAATGGCGCAACTTGGTTTTACAATTACTTGTGGCGATTACATCGCTTAACTGCTTTGTACATGGAGTTTTGCTCGGCCAGCTCTTGATGGTTGGTATCTCTTTCGTCGGTTTCGCCACGGTCGGCACCAACATGTACCACCTGTACGCGAAGGAGCGGACACCGAACGCTTGGCAGAAGGAGCATCTGAAGGGCCTCGTCGGCGCCGGCATCTCGGTGTACACGGCATTCTTCGCCTTCGGCTCGGTCCGAATCATGCCGGAGTTGGCGCTGAACCCGGTGTTGTGGGCCATCCCACTGGTCACCGGTCTGTACCTCATTCTCTACCATCGGTGGCGCTTGCGGCCGAGGCGGCCCGACAGCGTCGCCGCTGCGGCGTCCTGAGGACGACGAGTGCGCGCGCCTCGCGTCGTCGTGGTCGGGGCCGGGATTGGTGGGCTTGCAGCGGCGGTCGACCTAGCCCGGCAGGGCGCTGTGGTCACCGTCTGCGAGCAGGCCTCCGCGCCGGGCGGCAAGATGCGCGAGGTTTCGGTCGCGGGCGCCCCTATCGCCGCAGGGCCGACCGTTTTCACCATGCGCTGGATCTTCGAGGAGCTGTTCGCTGATGCGGGAGCATCGCTCGGCGACGCGCTCGACCTGGTGCCGGCTGAAATCCTGGCGCGTCATGCCTGGCGGCAGGGCGGGCGCCTCGATCTGTTCGCCGATAGCGAACGGTCCGCGGACGCCATCGGCATGTTCGCCGGCGCCGGCGAGGCCCGCGGCTACCGCGCGTTCTGCGCGCGCAGCGCCGACATCTTCCAGACACTGAGGAACACCTTCATCTCCGCTGAGCGGCCCTCCACCGCAGGCCTCGTGCAACGTGTCGGGCTCGCGAACATCGCTGCGATGAAGCGGACGGTCCCCTACCTCACGATGTGGCAGGCCCTCGGCGAGCACTTTCGCGACCCGCGGCTGCGGCAGCTGTTCGGCCGCTACGCCACCTATGTCGGCTCGTCGCCCTGGCTCGCCCCGGCAACGCTGATGCTGGTCGCCCATGTCGAGCAAGACGGCGTCTGGCTGGTTCGGGGCGGCATCTGCCGCGTGGCGGACGCGCTCCACCGCCTGGGCCTGGCGCGCGGCGCCACCTACCGCTTTTCAACCCCGGTCAGCGAGATTGTCGTCGAGCGGGGTCGCGCATCGGGCGTCCAGCTCGCGGACGGCGAACGGCTCGCGGCCGATGCCGTCGTGTTCAATGGCGAGGTCTCAGCCCTTGGTGCCGGTCTTCTCGGTCGCGGCGTCCGCGCCGCAGCTCCCGTGACGGCGCCGGCCGAGCGGTCGCTTTCGGCGATCACCTGGTGCCTGCAGGCGCGGACCGAGGGCTTTCCACTGCACCATCACAACGTCTTCTTCGCCGAGAACTACGCCCGGGAGTTCGAAACGATCTTCAAGGAGCGCGGCATCACGGATGCGCCGACAGTCTACATCTGCGCCCAAGACCGCGGTGAAGCCTCAGCGGGCGCGCCCGCCGGGGACGAACGGCTGCTCTGTCTCGTCAACGCACCCGCAGACGGCGACAAGCGCCTGTTCGACCGCGAGGTGGCCGAGGTGGAGCCGCGCATGTTCCGTCTGCTCGAGGCTTGCGGGCTCCGCGTGGCGTGGCGTGGCGAAGCGCGGGCCGGGACCACCCCGCATCTCTTCCATCGCCTTTTCCCCCGTACCGGCGGCGCCCTCTACGGCCGCGCCAGCCACGGCATGATGGCGTCGTTCAAACGACCGGGCGCCGCCACCAAGATCCCCGGTCTCTACTGCTGCGGCGGCTCCGTCCACCCGGGTCCCGGGGTGCCGATGGCGGCGATGTCCGGGCGCCTTGCCGCCGGCCGCCTCATCAAGGATCTGGCACCATCGACGGCCCGCTCCACGCGTCGGCAAACCCTCACGGCCATGATCGGAAGGCGGACCTGAACGCGGCACGCGCCGCATTCAGCGGCCAAGCCGCTCAGTCGGCGAACGGGTCGGTAACGAGGATCGTGTCGTCGCGGGCCGGGCTCGTCGATAGGAGCGCGACCGGCGCCTCGACCAGCTCCTCGAGGCGCTTGACGTACTTGACCGCCGCCGCCGGCAGGTCAGCAAAGCTGCGCGCGCCTTCGGTGCTGTCCTGCCAACCGTCCATGTCCTCGTAGACGGGTTGCACCCGCGCCTGAGCGCTCATGCCGGCGGGGAGATGGTGGAGGGTCTGTCCCTCCAGGGTGTAAGCGGTGCAGACTCGCAGCCGCTCCGTGCCGTCGAGGACATCGAGCTTGGTCAGCGCCAACCCGTCGATGCCGCCGAGCTTCACCGCCTGCCGAACGAGCACCGCATCGAACCAGCCGCAGCGGCGCGGCCGGCCGGTGACGGTGCCGAACTCGCTGCCGCGCTCGCCGAGGCGCCGTCCGAGCTCATTGTCCTGCTCGGTGGGAAAGGGGCCCTGGCCGACGCGCGTCGTGTACGCTTTCGTGATGCCGAGCACGTAGCCGACAGCACCGGGTCCGATGCCAGCGCCGGAGGCCGCCGCGCCGGCGAACGTATTGGACGAGGTCACGAAGGGATAGGTTCCATGGTCGATGTCCAGCATCGCGCCTTGGGCACCTTCGAAGAGCAGGCGCCGTCCGGCGCGGCGCAGCTCCGACAGGCGCAACCAAACGGGCTCGGCGTAGGGCAAAAGACGCGGCGCCAGGGCCGTCAGCGCCGCCATCAGCTGCTGGCCGTCAACCTCCGGCTCGCCCAGACCGCGGCGTAGCGCGTTGTGATGGAGCAGGAGTTCGTGGAGCTTGCGCTCTAGGACATTCGTGTCGGCCAGATCGCAGAGACGCAGCCCGCGGCGCGCTACCTTGTCCTCGTAGGCGGGGCCGATGCCGCGGCCGGTGGTGCCGATCTTGCCGGTGCCGGCGTTAGAACCCTC
>CAYUKE010000031.1:0-15580 GCA_964445185.1 uncultured Geminicoccaceae bacterium | reverse complement strand
CGAAGGCGCCCTTGTAGCCGTGGCGCATGACGCCCTTGATCCACTTCGGGTTGGTGGCGCGGCCGCGGACGATCAGGCTAAGCTCCTCCTCCAGGCGGCGGACGCGGAGGTGGTCGGGGCGGCTGTGATCGCCGTGAAAGACCACCGGATCGCGTCCCGACGCGCGGCGCACGGCAACGGCAAGACCGCCTTGGAACTGGTAATAATCATCACTGTCGAGGATGTCGTGCTCGCGATTGTCCTGATTGTGGAGGACCAGGTCGACGCGGGCGAGCCGCGCCGCCAGCGCGTCCGGGGCGGCGGCAACCGGGTCGCCACTGCCTCCGGGCGCAGCGCCGTAGGCCCAGCCACTCCAGGCTATGAAGGCGCGCGCCAGATCGGCTTCATCGCTCCAAGCACCTTCGTCGATCAGCGCCTGCAAGCCAGCCCCGTAGGCACCCGGCTTGGCGCCGAAGATGCGGTAGCTGGCCCGCCTGAAGGCGGCGTCCGGAGCGAAGCCGTCGCCCTCCAGCTCACGGCTCTCGGCTCTGACGCGGGCGGCGATCGGGTTGAGCGCCGGGTCCTCGTCGCACTGCGCCACGGCCTGCACGGCGCTGTCGACGAGGGCGATCTGCTGCGGGAAGGCGTCGCGAAAAAAGCCTGAGATGCGGAGCGTGACGTCGACGCGGGGCCGGCCGAGCTGATCGAGCGGCATGACCTCGGTCCCGACCACCCGGTGCGAGTCCGCGTCCCAGCGCGGGCGGACGCCCATCAGCGCGAGCGCCTGGGCGATATCGTCGCCGCCGGTGCGCATGTTGGCCGTTCCCCAGGCGCTTAGCGCGAGCTGCCGGGGCCAGTCGCCCTCTTCCTGCGCGTAGCGCTCGACGACGGCTTGCGCCGCCCGCCAGCCGAGCTGCCAGGCAGCCGGGGTCGGCACGGCGCGGTTGCCGACCGAGTAGAAGTTGCGACCGGGCGGCAGCACGGCGGGCCGGCCGCGGGGCGGCGCACCACTCGGCCCGGGCGCGACAAAGCGGCCGTCGAGCCCACGCAGGAGCGCGGCTCGCTCCGCAGCCCCGGACGCATCGAGGCGAGGCGCGATGTCGGCCGCGACCGCGTCGAGAACAGCGCGGGTTGCGGGCCAATCGTCGGGGCAGGGCCCACCATCCAGCAATGCGTCGGCCAGTAGCTCCAAGCGCTCGACCGTGTCGCCGAGCGTCCGCCAAGCAACTGCGGTGAGCTGGGCGAGTGCGGCCGGTCGCGGACCGCCGTAGGATGCTGCGAGGTCGCGGCCGAGCGGATCGACACCAAGCTCCAGGTCGAGGGCGAGCGCACGGACGAGGGCGCGATCGCCGGCGCCTGTGCCGCGGTCGCTGCGCACGAGCGCCGCCAGGAGGCCGCGGCGAAGCTCGCCGGTCGGTGTCGAGCCGAGGACGTGCAGACCGTCACGGATCTGCAGCTCCTTCAGCTCGCAGAGGTGGTTGTCGAGGGTCTGGAGGCGGACATCGTCGTCGGCCTCGGCGGTGATCCCCAGATCGCTGTCGATGCCGAGGTCGCGGGAGGCGGTGGCGATTTCCGCCTTGAGGTGCGCGGCGCGCCGGCCATCCAGCCCGCTCGCATCGTAGTACTCGTCGATCAGCTGCTCGAGGCTGGCATAGGCGCTATGGCTCTCCGCGCGCGCAAGCGGCGGCGTCAGATGGTCGACGATGACGGCCGCGGTGCGCCGCTTCGCCTGGGTGCCTTCGCCCGGGTCGTTGACGATGAACGGATAGAGGTGGGGCAGGGGGCCTAGCGCGGCCTCGGGCCAGCAGGTGTCGGCAAGCGCTGTCGCCTTGCCGGGCAGCCATTCGAGGTTGCCATGCTTGCCCAGATGGACGACGGCGTGCGCGCCGAAGACCCGACGCAGCCAGATGTAGAAGGCCAGATAGCCGTGCGGTGGAACCAGGTCCGGGCTGTGATAGGTCGCGACCGGATCGACATGGTAGCCGCGGCTCGGCTGGACGCCCACGACGGCGTTGCCGAAGGACAGGACGGCGAGGGCGAAGGCGTCGTTCTCCACGTGCGGATCATCCGCGGCTGCGCCCCAGCGGTTGGTGACCGCCACGCGTAGCGTCTCGGGCAGCTCGGCGAACGCCTCGGCATAGGTGTTGAGCGGCAGCCGGACGCGGACCTCGCGGCTGCCGCGGTCGGCCAGCGCGTTGGTCGGCCCACGGGCGAGGTCGGCCATCAGCGTGGCAGCTTCGGTCGGCGCGCCGTCTACTTGGTAGCCGGCATCGGCCAGCCAGGTGAGGACGGCCACGGCGCTCGCCGGCGTGTCGAGACCGACGCCGTTCGCCAACCGGCCGTCGCGATTGGGATAGTTCGGCAGCACGAGCGCAACCTTGCGCTCGGCCGCGGGCGTCCGCCGCAGGCGGCTCCAAGCGGCGGCCAGTGCGGCGATCCAGGCGCAGCGGTCGGCGATCGGCACGTGGCGGGTGAGCGGCGCCTCGACCAACGGGTCGATCTCGCCGGCTTCCCGGAAGGCGAACGCCCGGGTCGCGACGCGCCCATCGACCTCGGGGAGTGCCACCTGCATGGCCAGATCGCGCGGGCCCAAGCCGCGGTCGGAGCCGCGCCAGGTCGCCTCGGCCTGGCCGGCTAGCGTTGCCTGCAGCACCGGTCGGTCGTCGGCGTCGAGCAGGTTGCGGCCGCGCCCCAAGGCGAAGCCCGTCAGGTTGACGACAACATCGAAGGGCAGGTCGGCCAGCAGGGTTGCGGTGATCGCCGCTGCCTGGCTGTCCTTGAGGCTGGTGACATACACCGTGCGCACGCCCAGACCCGCTGCTTCGAGCGCGTCGGCCAACGCGTCGACGGCGCCGAGGTTGCCGGCCTGGACGAGCGCGCGGTAGCCGATGAGCGCCACGTTGGGACCGTCGGGCGTGGCGGTGTCGCGCAGCATCCCCGCCGGCAGGAGCGGCACCGGTGGCCGCCACGGCGTCGCGCGACCGAGATCGGCCGCCAGCCGGTTGAGCAGTTGGCTGGCGTTTGCCGCACCACCATGCACCAAGTAGAGCCAGAGCTGCGTTTGCATGTCCGGCGCGGCGGTCGACCAAGCGGCGAGGTCGGCATCGGGCCGATCGTCGCCGGGGAGCAGGGCGAGGCCGATGCCGTGCCGGCGGCAGGTGCCGGCCAGCTGCTCGACACCGTAGGGCCAGTAGGCGCGGCCGCCCAGCAGCCGAACGACCACCCAGCGGGCGTGGCGGACGACGGCATCGACATAGCGGTCGACGGAGAACGGGTGCTGCAGCTTGAGGATGTTGGCCACGCGGAGCGACGGTGCTCCGGCGCCCAGCGCGCGATGACCGGCGGCAACGACGGCGAGCTCGGTCTCGGCGGTGGATAGGAAGACGATCTCCGCCGGTGTCTGCCCGAGATCGACCGGCTCGCCCGTATCGGCGTCAACGGCTTGGGCGTTCAACAGATGCAACGGCATCCTCCGCGTGCCTGCGCGGCGGCGGCCGCAGGCGCTCGTGTCGTCGCTCGGCTCTAGGACGAATGTCGGGCACCGCCAAGCCGAGGCGAGCGGCGGTATTGCCGCGTCTGTGAGGCTGACCCTGGACGGGCGCCAGGTTCGCGGCTCAGACCGCGCGGCTGTGGCGGTTCGCCCCAGTATCGAGATAGGTGTCGAATGCAGCGGCAGCGAGCCGCAGCAACGACCAGTGCTCGCGCGGCACCGCGTAGACGAAGCCGTCGGTTTCGACGATGCCGTCGGCGACGAGGTTCGCAACGCGCTCGGGATCGGGGGCGAGGTGGTCGACGCGCACCCCAGCCTCGCCGGCAACGTCGCGGAGATCGACGCGGCCACCGCACATCAAGAGCTCGATGATGCGCCGCCGCGCGAGGTCGTCGGCGGTGACCGGCCGGCCTTTGGCGACCGGTAGCTCGCCCGCGAGCACGGCTTTGCGATAGTCGCTGAGGTGGAGGTGGTTCTGGGCGTAGCCTTGCGGCAGCGAGCCGATGGCGGTCGTGCCGAGCCCGATCAGCGCGTCGGCGGCATCGGTGGTGTAGCCCTGGAAATTGCGGTGCAGCGTGCCGGCGGCCGCCGCAAGCGCCATCGGATCGTCGGGTCGGGCGAAGTGATCGAGCCCGATCCGCGTGTAGCCGCCCTCGCTGAGCACCTCGCAGATCGCTTCGAACTGCGCCGCGCGCTCCAGGCTGCCGGGTAGGTCGGCCTCGGCGATGAGCTGCTGGTGTTTGCGCATCTGCGGCACGTGGGCGTAGCCGAAGACCGACAGGCGGTCGGGACGCAGCGCCAGGGCCTGCTCGGCATCCGCGCGGCAGATCGCCTCGCTCTGGTGCGGCAGGCCGTAGATCAGGTCGAGGTTGAGACCCTCGATCCCTACGGCACGCAGCAGCTCGGCCGTGTCCACCGTCGTCGCCAAGGGCTGCACCCGGTTGATCGCGCGCTGCACGACATCGTCGAAGGACTGAACGCCGAGGCTCGCGCGGTTGAAGCCGAGGTCCGCCAGCGTCGCCACCAGCGCGCTGTCGACGACCCGTGGGTCGAGCTCGAGGGCGAGCTCGGCGTCGGCCGCGAAGGGGAAGGCGCGGCGCAGCGCCTCGACGATTCGCGCAAGGCCGGACCCACCGACGGCGGACGGCGTGCCGCCGCCGAGGTGGAGGTGGATCACCTCGGGCTGCTCGCTGAGCGCCGCCGCGACGACCTCGATCTCGGCCAGCAGCAGGCCGACATAGGCGTCGAGCCGAGCCTCGTTCTGGGTAATGGTCGTCGCGCAGCCGCAATACCAGCAAAGCTCGCGGCAGAAGGGCACGTGGACGTAGAGGGAAAGCCGCGTCGACGCCGGCACGGCCTTCAGCCACCCGCGATAGGTGGGGGCGCTCAGCGTGTGGAAATGCGGGGCCGTCGGGTAGCTCGTGTAGCGAGGCACCTTCTGCTCGCCGTAGCGCAACGCCAGCCCGTTCGCCGTGGCCATGCCCCCCACTCCCTTGTCGTTCGGGTAGGTAGGCTCGTCTGCCACCCGGGCGCGAGGACGACTTTGATCCTGGTCAAACCTCGGCCAATGGTCCCTTGAGCGCGTGCGGCAGGCCGGCGGTAACCAGCACGACCTCGTCCGCCAAGGTGGCGATCCGCTGATGACAGGTGCCGGAGAGGTCGACGAAGCGCCGGCTGAGCTCGCCCATCGGGATGACGCCCTGGCCGACCTCGTTGCTGACCAGGGTGACGAGACCGCGGCGTTGGGCGAGGGCCTGGGTGAGGGCGTGGAGTGAAGGTTCCGGGTCGTGACCGTCGCATAGCAGGTTCGAGAGCCAGAGGGTGAGACAGTCGACGAGAACGGCTCGGGTCGTGGCCGTCGCCTTGGCGAGTGCGCCTGGCAGGTCGACGGGCGCTTCGACAAGGGTCCAGTCCGCGCCGCGTCGCTGCCGATGCAGCGCGATCCGCGCCGCCATCTCACTATCGCCGGCACGGGCGGTGGCGATGTAGACGAGCTCAAGCCCGCTCGCTCGCGTCCGCCGCTCGGCCCAGAGGCTCTTACCCGAGCGCTGCCCGCCGAGTGCAAGGACGAGGGTGGCCGCCGCCTCCTCGCGGAGTGCCGTGCGCGCCAGCGTCGGGCTGAGCACGGTGGCCTAAGCTCCTGCGGCTGCGGCGCGTGCGCGGGCGGCCAGCTGGATCAGCGCTTCGCGCGCACTGTTCGCATCATCGACCGGTGCATCGAAGCCGACGCGCGCGGTGTTGGCGCCGCTGCGGAGGTCGATTCCGTCGCGATCGATGCCGGTCATCCGCCAGCCGCCGCCGGCGCGCTTGGCGAGGGCAATCGCATAGACGTTGATGGCGTCTCGATGGTCCGCGTTCATGTGCTGGAGAATCTCCGCTTCGGCTGCCGGCAGCGCGTAGTTGGGTGGCAGCGACGGCATCAGCGCTGCGCCGTCCAGCCAAAACGCCTGGGCGAAGCCGCCGATGAGATGCGCGCTCGTGACGGTCATCGACCAATAGTCGAAGTCGCCGAAGCCCTCATAGGCCGCCGCCGCCGGGTGGCGAGCGAGGTAGCGTGTCCGCAGCTGGTCCTTGCGTGCCGCTGGCGCCGGCGCGAGCGTACCGATCACCGTCAGTCGCTCGCCGGCCATCCGGTTGGCGACGCCAACGGTATTGTCGAGCAGCAGGGCCGCGCGGGGATCCTCACGGAGGTTGCGGGTGTGGTCCGAGAGTTGCGACAGGAGCAGCACCGGCGTGCCGTCGTGATCGACCGCGACGGCCACAAGCGACGCGTACGGCCAGCCCTGGCGATCGGCCGCGGCCGTGGCGAGGCTCGCCATCGGCACCGCGCGCAAGAGCCGTCGTGCCTGGGCGGCAGCGTCGGGAGGGCCGGCGGTGGTCATGACTTGAGTTGACATGATCGCAGGGTGCGGTTTTCGACCGCGCGGGTCAATCCACGGCTGCGTAGCGGCAAACCTCGCCGTCGAGCCAGCGCCGGAGCCGACCCGCGGCGACAAGGTGGTTGAGGTGCGCGAGAGTCTCGCCGAGGGCGAAGCGGAGCTGGTGCAGATCGGCGATCGCCGGGAAAAGGACCTCGAGCACGTCGGCGGCCGTGGCGTCGGTCCTGACGGCCGCGTGGGTCGTTTCGAGCCGGTCAGCGTGGTGGCGCGCGAGGCAATCGATCCTGCCGTGAAGATCGACGAACGGCCAGTCGTGCGCCGGCAGCACGCGGGTCGTTGCCGGCAGCGTGCGCAGGCGCTCGAGGGAACCGAGGAAGCGGCCCAGCGGCTCCGCCCGAGGCGCTTGCGGCCAAACCGGAACGACCGGCGAGATTCGCGGCAGGATCTGATCAGCGGCGAGCAGCAGATCGTCGTCGGCGGCATGCAGGCAGGCTTGGCCGGGGCTGTGGCCCTCGCCGATGAGCACCCGCCAGCGGCGCCCGCCGACCGGGATGACGTCGTCCGCGCGCAGCGGCTCGATGGTCCGTGGCGGCGCGCTGACGCGGCGGCGATAGACGTTGCCGTCGGCACGCAGCGCGGCCAAACGAGCCGCATCGAGGCCGGCGCTGACGTAGAACGCATGCGCTGTCGCGAGGGCCTCGTCGCCGGCGTCGGCGTAGAGCAGCCGCGCGGTCAGCCACTCGACCTCGGGCATCCAGAGGCGCGCGTCCGTGCGCTCGGCGAGCCAGCCTGCGAGGCCGACGTGGTCGGGGTGGAAATGGGTCACGACAATACGCCGCACCGGAAGCATGCCCAGCGGCCCGGCGAGCAGATCGATCCAGAGCGCCTTCGACGCCGCGTCGGCGAAGCCGGTGTCGACGAGCGTCCAGCCGCCCTCGTCGGCGAGCGCGTAGAGATTGACGTGGTTGAGCGCGAACGGCAACGGGAAGCGCAACCATAGGATGCCCGGGGCCACCTCCACAGCCGCGCTTGGCGCGGGCGTGTCCGGGCCGAACCGCGGGGCCGGATCGAGCTTCATCGTCGTGGGGCTCCGGGCGCGGCGGTGGCGACGCTATCGGTGGGTTGCGGATCCCTCATCGCTGCCGCAGGCTAACGATGCCGCCGGTGTCCGTGAAGGGCACCGCGCCAGTGAGCCGGGACGGGATCGTCGCCCATGTCGATCGGGCTGCTTTGTGCCATACCGCCCGAATGGCGACATCTTCATGACGCCATGAGCGGGACGGAGACGGCCGCGGTCGGGCCGCTCACCTTCACTCGGGGGCATCTCGACGGCCGCGACGTGGTGCTGGTGATGGCCGGCATCGGCAAGGTCAACACGGCGGTCGTCGCCACGCTTCTGCACCAGCGTTTCGGCGCGACGACCGTCCTGTTCTCGGGCGTCGCCGGCGGCATCGATCCCGGCCTCGACATCGGGGATGTGGTCGTCGGCGTGCACACGGTCCAGCACGACGCTGGGGTGATCGAGAACGACCGGCTGGAACCCTATCAGGCCGGCCACGTGCCGTTCTTCAACCCGACGGACACACTTGGCTATCGCTCTTCCGAGACACTTGTCGGGCACGCCCGCGCGGCGCTCGCCGACCTGCAGCTGCCGACGCTCAGCGCCTCGGCTGCCGGCGGCGAACCTCGGCAGCCGCGGATCGTCTTCGGCAGCGTGCTCAGCGGCGATCAGTACGTTCACTGCGAGATGACGCGGGAGCGGTTGCACACGCGCTTCCAGGCGCAGGCGGTTGAGATGGAAGGCGGCGCGTTGGGCCAGGCCGGCGCCACCCTCGGCTTCGACTGGCTCGACATCCGCGCGCTCAGCGACCTCGCCGGCGCCACGTCGCGAGCCGACTTCAAGGCGTTCGTCGGCGAGGTGGCCGCGAGTTCCGCGCTCATCATCCGCCGGCTGCTGCCGGCGATCTGAACGGGACCGCATGCACCCCATCGCCGCGCTCTCCGCCTTCGATTTGAGCTTTCTGCGGCCGACGCAGGACGCCCTTTGGCAGCACGTGCGCGCCGGCCTCGTCGACCGGGGCATCGACGCCGTGCCAGCCAAGCTTACCCGCCCGATCGATGAGCGCCGCCTGTGGACCCATCCAGCCCTGGTCTTTGGCCAGCTCGACGCCTACCGCTTCGCCCAGGTCTTTCCCTCGACGCTCGTTGCCGTCGGCGCGCCGCACTATGCCTGCGATGGCTGCGACGGGCCCCGCTACCGTGCCTACGTCATCGTCCGCGAGGCCGATGCGGCGACGGCTTGGACCGACCTCGAAGGCCGGACCGCCGCCGTCGACGGCCTCGATCGTCTCGGCTCCTGGCGCCTGTTCAAGGCCTGGGTTCAAGGCGTCGTCGACCCGTCGGCCTTCTTCGGCCGGGTGGTCATCAGCGGCGGCGCCGTCGAGAGCCTGAGCCTTGTGCGCTCGCTCGCGGCCGACTACGCCATCGTCGACTGCGTCTCCTGGACTCTGCTCCGCGAGCATCTGCCGGCGTCAGCGATCGGCCTGCAGGTCCTCGCCGAGACCGGCCTCGGACTGGCGCCGCCCTTTGTCTGCTCGACGGCCCGTGGCGATGGCGAACGGCACGCTCTGCTCGACGTGCTGAGCGCGGTCGTCGAAACCACGGAGGCGGCGGAGGTCTGTCGTCGGCTGCGCCTCGCGGCCATCGAACCCGCCGACACGCTTGGCTACGCCTCGGAGCCGCATCCGGTCGCCAGCACGGTCACCCTGCTGTCGGCGGCGCGAAGCCAGCGAGAAACCTGAGCAGCACCCGCGTGGCGGTGAGGATGTCGTCCGGCGCTGCGTACTCCTCCGGATTGTGACTGACGCCGCCGCGACAGCGCACGAACACCATGCCGACCGGTCCGAGGTGCCGCATCGACAGCGCATCGTGCCCGGCACCGCTGAAGAGCTCGCGGACGGCAAGCCCTTCGGCCGCGACGGCGCGGCCGAGCGCTGCGCGCAGGCTCGGGTCCATGGCGCAGCCGCGCCCATCGTAAAACTGGCTCGACTCGACGCGTAGCGCGCGCCGGGCAGCGACGTCATTGACAGCGGCACCGACGGCGGCGAGTGCCGCGCTATGGCGCGGCTCGTTCGGCGCGCGCAGGTCGAGGGTGAAGGCGACGCGGCCGGGGATGACGTTGGTCGCCCCGGGCGTGACAGTCAGCTCTCCCGTTGTCGCCACGACACCGTCGCGCTCCAGCGCCACCCGCTCGACGGCGAGGATCATCTCGGCCGCGCCGGCGAGCGCGTCGCGTCGCCGCTCCATCGGCACCGTGCCAGCATGGCCGGCACTCCCGTCGACGACGAAGCGGTGGCGCGTCCCGAAGGCGATGCCGGTCACCAGTCCCACCGGCAAACCTTCGGCCTCCAAGATCGGGCCCTGCTCGATGTGCGCCTCGACGTAGCCGAGGACCTTGGTCGGGTCGTAGCGGCAACTGCCGAGCCGGTCGGGGGTGAAGCCGGCCTTGGCCATCGCCTCGCGCATGCGGATGCCATCGGCATCGGGCCAATCGAGGATCGCCATGTCGAGGACGCCGGCGAGTGCCCGGCTGCCGATCATGGACGTGCCGTAGCGCGTACCCTCCTCGTCCGAAAAGCAGACGACGTCGAGGTGGAACGGGAGCTTCGTCTGGGCCTCGCTAAGCGCCTCGGCGCAGGCAAGGGCGACGAGCACACCCATCGCGCCATCGTAGCGACCACCCTCGCGGACGGTATCGTGATGCGAGCCGAGGAGAAGCACGTTCGCGTGCTGGCCCGCGCTCGGGTCGGCCGGACGGCGCCCGATGAGGTTCCCGGCGGCGTCGACGTGGGTCGTCAGCCCCGCCGCGTCCATCCAGCCGCGCAGGCGTTCGATGGCCTGGACATGCTCGGCTGTCGCGAAAAGACGCGTCACGCCTGGACCGGCCTCGCTAATCCGCGCCAGCGTGTCGTGGCGCTCGATCAGGCGCGCGCCAACGGCCTTCGAGAGGGGCGGCGGCGCGATCACCGACTGCCCCAGCGATGTTGGCGCCCTGCCTGGAAGCCGTGGATGATTGCTGGATCTGACATGACGCCACCTCGTCGGTGCGAAAGGACGGGCTTCACGCGATTGGCCGTACCGTCGTAGCTTACGCGGCGTTGCCGTGCCGCGTCATCCGATGCGTCGACTTCGGGGGCAGACGTTGATCATCAAGGCGGTGTTGGCAGGGACGGTCGCGGCGTTCGCGCTCGTGCCTCAGGCCGCGGCCCAACTGGCGCCGCACCGAGCCTTCTACGAGCTCAGCCTCGCCGATATGCGCGGCGCGCTTTCCGACGCGCGCGGCGCGTTCGCGATCGAGTGGCGCCACGCCTGCGAGGGCTATACCAGCAGCCAGCGCCTCTGGTTCGTCGGCCGCACCGACGACGGACGGACCTTCGACTACGACGTTCGCTTCTCGACGTGGGAATCTGCCGACAGCACCGAGATGAGCTTCTCGATGCGAACCTTCGCAGCGGGTCGGCTCGTCGAGGAGGTGCGCGGAGACGCGGCCGTGCCGGCCGACGGCAGTCCCGGCGTCGCGGTCTACAAAGAGCCGCGCGACCTGGAGGTAGCGTTGCCGCCGGGCACGCTCTTTCCGAGCCGGCATCTGGAACGCCTCATCGAGGGCGCCGATCAGGGCAAGCGCATGGTCAGCGTCGACCTTTTCGACGGCGCCGGCACCGGCGAGGAGGCGCTGGCCAAGGTCACCGCCGTCATCGGCGAGCCGCGCGACGCCGGTGGCGAGCGCTCGTGGCCGATGGCGCTCGCGTACCACGACGTCGCCGAGGACGCCATCGGCACCCCGCAGTTCGAGTTGAGCTTCGATCTCACCGCGCGGGGCGTGATGCGACGCGCGGTTCTCGACTATGGCGACTTCGCGCTCGAGGCCGAGCTCGATCGCATCGAGATGCTCATGCCGGCGGTCTGCGGCGACTAAAGTGATGGTCGCGGCCGAGCCAGGCGGCGCCGCGCACGCCCGAGCTGTCGCCATGGCGCGCTTGCCTGAGCGCCGTCGACACGCTGTCCGCAAAGACGTGCGACGGCCAGCGGCGTGGGACCTCGGCGTAGATCGCCTCGAGATTGGAGACCCCGCCGCCGACGACGATGACGTCGGGATCGAAAATGTTGATGACGCTCGCCGTCGCCTTGGCGAAGCGCTGCAGATAGCGGTCGAGGACCTGCGCCGCGGCGGCATCGCCCGTTTCGGCGCGGCGCGCCGCCGTTGCGCCGTCGACGCCCTCCCCGAGAGCCCTCGCCACCTCGCGGCCAAGCGCCGTCCCGCTTAGCCAGGTCTCGATGCAGCCGCGCTGTCCGCACCAGCAAACCGGGCCTGGCCATTCATCCTCGTCGGGCCAGGGCAGCGGGTTATGGCCCCATTCGCCGGCGATGCCGTTGGCGCCGCGGATCGGCTTGCCGTCGAGGACGAGGCCCCCGCCCGTGCCGGTGCCGACGATGATCGCGAACACCGCCCGCGCGCCGCTGCCGGCGCCGTCGGTTGCCTCCGAAAGCGCAAGGCAATCGGCGTCGTTGGCGAAGGCGCAAGGTCGCGCCAGAGCAGCCTCGACATCGGCGCCGAATGGCTGGCCGTTGAGCCAGACCGAGTTGGCGTTGCGGATCAGGCCCGAATGCGGCGACAGCGAGCCCGGATGGCCGACGCCGACCGTCGCGCTGGCACCGACCTCCGCCTCCGCCGCTGCCACTAGATCACGCAGCGCCCCGATCGTGGCCGCATAGTCGCCGCGCGGCGTAGCGATGCGGCGGCGCAGTCGTGTTGCCCCGTCTGGGGCCAGCGCCAGCACCTCGATCTTCGTTCCGCCCAGGTCGATGCCGATGGCCGGACGGTCGTTCATCAGTCTTATTTGATTTTGGACTCGGTAAACTCGACGTGCTTGCGAATCTTTGGGTCGTACTTCTTGAGCTTGATCTTCTCGGTGGAGTTGCGGGTATTCTTCTTCGCAGTATAGAAATACCCGGTGCCGGCGCTGCTCACCAGCTTGATGAGCACGGTCGTCGGTTTGGCCATGACGGAGTCCTCGGCGACTGGAACGGTCGCGGAAGATGTGCGGGCGGCCCGCCGCTGTCAACCGCTGCTCAGCGTCGGCGGCGCTGACGCACGCCGGCAAGCCGGCGGCCGATCCGCCTGCTTGGCGTGCGGTCGGTGACGGCGCGGTGCTCGACGACGCGGCCGAGCAGGCCGCCGGTCAGCGTGTCGGCTTCGAGGAGTTCGATCGAGACGTGGTCGCCGGCGCCGAAGTGCGCGCCGCTCTGCTCGCCGAACAGCGCGCCCACCGGCTCATCGTGGACGAGATACTCGTCGCCGAGGGACGCGATCGGAACGAAGACATCGGCGGCGGTGTCGTCCAGCCGAACGAACAGGCCGACCTTCTGTGCGCTGGAAATGCGCCCAGCGAAGCGGGCGCCGACGCGGTCCTTGAGGAAGTGGGCGACGAAGCGGTCGATCGTGCGCCGCTCTGCTTCCATGGCGCGCCGCTCGAAGCCTGAGATGGCGACGCCGACCTCGGTCATGCGGTCCCGCTCGTGGCGCACACCGCCGTCACCAAGGTCGAGCGCCTCGATCAGGGCGCGATGGACGACGAGATCGGCGTACCGCCGGATCGGCGAGGTGAAGTGCGCGTAGTGGCGGAGATTGAGCCCGAAATGGCCGATGTTCTCCGGACTGTAGACGGCCTGCGCCTGGGCTCGCAGGACATAGCCGCTGATCGTGTCCTTAAGCGGATGCTCGGCGATCTGGGCGAGGAGCCGCTCGAAGTCGCGCGGCCGCCGCAGGTGGTGAGCCTTCGCCGTGATCCCAAGGCCCTCTAGGAACTGCGCCAGCGCTTCGACCTTGTCCGGTTGCGGCTTGTCGTGAACCCGGTAGAGGGCCTCGCGGCGCCGGGCCTCCAGCGTTTCGGCGGCGGCGACGTTGGCCGTGACCATGAATGCTTCGATCAGCCGATGCGCATCGAGCCGCTGTCGCGCCGCGATCCGTACCGGTACTGCCCCGTCATCCAGCTCGACGAGGCGCTCAGGCATGTCGAGGTCGAGCGTGCCGCGCTCGCGACGGCCTTCGTCGAGCGCGCGCCAGGCGGCAAACAGGGGGGCGATGACCGGATCGACGAGCGGCGCCGTCATCGCGTCCGGCGCGCCGTCGCCCGCGGCCTGCACCTGGTCATAGGTTAGCCTGGCGGCCGAGCGCATGAGCCCGCGGCCGAAGCGATGTCGGAGCAGGCGCCCGGCGCTGTCGATGACCAGTTCGACCGCCATGCAGCCCCGCGGCTCACCGGGCTTGAGGGAGCAGAGCCCGTTGGAGAGCGCCTCGGGCAGCATCGGAATGACGCGATCCGGGAAGTAGACCGAATTCCCACGCCGCCGCGCTTCCTTGTCGAGCGCGTCGCCCGGTCGCACGTACCATGCGACGTCGGCAATGGCGACGACGAGGCGAAAGCCGCCGGCATTGGCTGGGTCATCGTCGGCAGCGGCATGGACCGCGTCGTCGAAGTCACGGGCGTCGGCGCCGTCGATGGTGACGAGCGGCAGGTCGCGGAGATCGATGCGCCCGTCCAGGGCTGGCTCGCGCGCTCTTGTCGCCTGTGCCTCGGCTTCGGCGGAGAACGCTTCGGGCAGCTCCAGGGCGGCGGCCGCCAGATGGCTGAACTGCCTTGGATCGTCGGCCGGACCGAGGCGTTGAAGGACGCGCGCCCGCGCCAGGCCGAAGCGCTCCGCCGTGATCGGCTCGGCGACGACGACGTCGCCGGGGGCCGCGTCGCCCATCAGGTTCGGATCGAGCCGAAGCCCGCGGTCCTTTCTAGTCGCCGGGCGCAGGCGAAAGCCATCGTCTGCGGCCTCGATCAGCCCGACCACGCGATTGCGCTCGCGCGGCAGGATCCGGATCAGGCCCGCGTCATAGCCGCCGTCCGCGCGGCGTTCCGTGCGCACGAGAACGCGGTCGCCGGTGCCGGGCGGGCGCCCGCGCAGACCGTCAAGCGCTAGGCGAAGGGTCGGCGTGGCGCCGTCGGTCGAGGGCTGTGCGGGACTGAGCGTCAGGTCGCCGTGGTCATCAACGTCGTCGACCACCGCGACGATGACGCGGGCGAGCGCGCCCGCCGGCGTGAAGCGGCGGCCACGGCCGCGCTCGAGCAGGCCTTCGTGCTGCAGGTCGCGCAGGATCGACTTGAGCTCAGCCCGCTCCTCGCCGGTGATGCCGAGCGCGCGCGCGAGGTCGCGCTTGGTTTCGACGCCCGGATTGTCAGCAAGATGCTTAAGGACGGCGTCACGGTCGAGGCGCCTGCGCCTCATGCGTCGTCCGAGGTGGCATCGTCGACGGCGCTCCGTCCGCTCCCACCACGGCCCTTGCCGGCGGCGGGCTTACCTTCAGCCTTGCGCTTCGGCGCTCGCGGCTTGGCGCCGTTCGTGCTCTTGGCGGCGGTCGTGCCGTCGCCTTTCGTGGTCTTGCCTTCGGCCTTGGCCGCCTTGGCGCCGGCAGCCTTACCGCCGCCCTTCGCCTCCTTCTTCGACAGGATCTCGACCGCGCCTTTAAGATCGAGCCCGGCCGGATCGACGCTCTTCGGCAAGCTCGCGTTGAGCTTGTTCCACTTGACGTAGGGCCCGAAGCGGCCGTCCAGGAGCTGTACCGGCTTGCCGTCCCGTGGGTGCTCGCCCAGCGTCTTGCCGCCGCCCCCGACCGCCGCGACGTTGCGGCCGCGGCTCTTGCCGCCCTTCTCAGCGAGCAAAGTCAGCGCCCGGTTCATGCCGATGCTCAAGACGTCGTCGTCGGCATCGAGGCGGACAAAGGTCCGGCCGCGCTGAACGAACGGGCCGTAGCGGTTGATCCCTGCGGTCACCGCTTCCCCGTCGGGATCGACGCCGACCTCGCGCGGGAGCGCCAACAGCTGCAGCGCGAGCGTCAGGTCGACGGCGTCGGGTCCGAGGTTCGGCGGCAGGCTGACCCGCTTGGTGGCATCGCCGCTGCCGCGCTGGATGTAAGGCCCGAAGCGGCCGGTCTTGAGCCAGACCTCCTCGTGCAGGTCCGGGTCGACGCCGAGCGAGCGCTCCTTGACCGTGCCCTTGCCATCGTCGGTCGCCTGCTCGCCGAGCTGGCGGGTGAAGCGGCACTCGGGATAGTTCGAGCAGCCGACGAAGGCGCCGAACTTGCCAAACTTGAGGGTCAGTCTGCCATTGTCGCAGCTCGGGCATT
>CAYUKE010000030.1:0-15652 GCA_964445185.1 uncultured Geminicoccaceae bacterium | reverse complement strand
CAGCCAGCAAGCCTAAACGCCAGCCAAACCGCAAAGACGTCCCCGCCTTCAGAAGCGGACGGTTTTGTACGCCCGCCGCCGTCGCGACGCAAGGAGAATCGGTGAGCCCGAAAGCTGCTGCCAGCGAGCCGAGTTGAAGCCCGAAGAAACACGTGCAGCCCTTTGAGTTTATTGACAAATCTACCAAGCGCACGCAGAGAGGCGAGGAGTGCAACCGTGGGGTGTGGCTGTGTTTCATCAACCGAGCGCCTGCCAGCGCCGAGCGGCGCTCGCCAGCGTCGTCCTTCTCGGTCTCGTTTCCACCGCAACGGTCATCCGGCAGCCGGTTGACGACACACCTACCGCCACCGCGACCCCGCTCGCCGTCGTCGACGCCGCGCCGCAGCCGCGCACGGTGCCTGGCCCACTCCCCGCCGTCGCGCGCGCCGGCGGTGATCTGCTCCATCACCTCCAGGCCACCCCGCCGGTGACCGAAGCACGACCGGCGCCGCCGGCCCCAAGCCGTCCCGTCAAACGCGTTGAGGTCGCCTCGGGCGACACGCTCCTACGGCTTCTGACGCGTGCCGGCATCACCGATGCCGAGGCGCACGCCGTCGTCGACGGCCTGCGCGATGTCTACGACCCGCGGCGGCTGCGTCCGGGTCAGCGGCTCGAGATCGAGACCGACGCAGCCGCGCGTAGCTTGGTCCGTCTCGCTTTCGCGCCGACCGCCCGCGAGGAGATCGAGCTGGTTCGCGACGGCTCGGGGCTTTACGCCGCGGCACGCAGCGCCCGGCCAACGACAACGCAGCCGGCCTACGCGACGGCCGTGGTCCAAACGAGCCTACACGCGGCTGGGCGCGGCGAGGACGTGCCGGCGGACGTACTCGCCGACCTTGTCAAGCTGTTCAGCTGGGATGTCGACTTCCAGCGAGAGACCCGACCGGGCGATCGCCTCGCCGTGCTCTACGAGGAGCTGCGGCTCGACGACGGAGCGCTATTGGAGGGTGGTGACATCCTCTACGCACGCCTTGAGGTCGGCGGCCGGACGCTCGAGGCCTTCCGCTTCGAGCGCGACGGCCTTGTCGAGCATTTCGACCGCGATGGGCGCAGCTTGCGCAAGTTCCTGCTCCGGACGCCGGTCGCCGCCGGCCGCGTCTCCTCCGGCTACGGCATGCGCCGCCACCCCATCCTCGGTTACAACCGGATGCACCGCGGCGTCGACTTCGCAGCCCCCACCGGCACGCCGATCATCGCCGCCGGCAGCGGTCGGGTGGTACGCGCGGGCCGGCTCGGCGGCTACGGCAACTACATCCGCATCCAGCACGGCAGCGGCTACGCCACCGCTTATGCCCACCTCTCTCGCTTCGCCGACGGCCTCAAGGCAGGTAGTCGGGTCCGTCAGGGTGACGTCATCGGCTATGTCGGCTCGACTGGCCGCTCGACGGGCCCGCATCTCCACTTCGAGGTCCTACGCGACGGCCGCCAGGTGAACCCGCTCGAAGTTGCCCAGCCGCCGGCCGAACGGCTCGATGGCGCAAAGCTCGAGGCGTTCCAGGCGGTCGTCCGGGCAACGGAGGTGCAGATCGCCGAGCTCTCCGGCGTGCGGACCTTTGCCGAGGACGCGCGGACGCCGGTCCGGCCAAGCGGCGGCTGAAGGCTGCAGCCTAGGTCAGGTCAGCGCGTCGATCTCTTCCGGCGTGAGCGTCCCGGGCACCAACGTCACCGGAACCTTGAGGCGCAGGCTGCCGCCCTTCAGCGCGCTGACCAGCGGCCCTTCGGTGTCCGCCTCGTCGGCGAGCCCGAGGACCAGCAGCTTGATCTCCGGCTCCTCGTCGATCAGGCGCAACAGCTCGTCGCGCCGATTGCCGCTGCGCAGGTAGATGATCGGCATCACGCCAGTCATCGCCTGAACCTCCGCGGCGAGGCCATTGATCCTCGCCTCCACGGCGGCGCGCGCCTCCTCCTCCATCACGCGCCCAACGCCGAGCCAGTGCCGAAACTCCGTCGGCTCGACGACGCCGAGCAGAGCTACCTGCCCGTCGGTGTGCACGGCGCGCCGACAGGCGAACCGCAGCGCGTTGCGCATCTCGCGCGATTCGTCTGCGACGATGAGAAAAACGCGGCGCGACGCGTGCTCCTCCTCCCGAGACATGGCTCAGCTCCTGCGAAAGGCCGCGGCGGCGAGCCAGCCGGCCGCGACGGCGAAGATAATGGCGCCGATGCCGTAGAGCTCGGCGTCCTGGCGCGCGAAGTCGGAGAGGCGCGCCTCGACGCCGACCTTGGTGACGATGAGCGCGCTCTGCTGCGCTGCCACCACCCGGCCGTCCCGCACGCCGAACACCTCGACCCGGTAGCGCCCCGGACGCACGCTCGCCGGAAAGCGCAGCGTCGTCCGAAACAAGCCACCGCCGACAAAGCGAACGGCGTCCTCAGGTTCGGCGAACAGACCTTCCTCGCGCTTGTTGCGAACGAGGCCCGCGCGGAAGGCGGCGGAGCGGGCCGCATCGTCGACGCCGGCGGGCGCGAAGGCAAGCGTGTCAATGCCGATGCCATGGCGTGCGCGGACGTTGTCCGTCATCAGCGTCGTCACGGGCGCGGTCGCCGCCACGGCGTAGAAGCTGGGCACGGCATCGAAGCGAACGCTTTGCGCGTTGAGCCAGACCCCGAGCATGCGGTCCTTGCGGCGCACGACGATCGGCTGCTGCGGCCCCTGGACGACGATGACGACATCGCTTTCCGCCTCGACCGTGCCGAAGAGGAGAACGTCGGTGCCGTCGAAATCGGCGGTGATGGCGATCAAATGGCGCGACAGGTCGGCGACGAGAGTCCCTGGCGCGGCAGTCGGCACAAGCAGTCCCGCGAGGACGGCGACAGCGAACCACCAGGCGGTGCGGCGTCGGCCCATCATCGAGCGGCCCGCGGCTGCCTTAGCCGGCGCATGAGCCCGCCTGGCCCACCCGCCAGCATCAATTTCAGCGCCACGACGGAACCCAGTATCATGCCGGCCAAGGCAGCGAGCGCCGCCGGCGCCAAGAGCGCCACCCCCGTCGTGCCGGCGGCGATGGTACAGCCGCCGGCCAACGCGCCACCGGCGCCCATCGCCGCGGCGCCGGCGACAGCGCGCGTGGTGTCCATGGACCACGGCTCGAGAGTCGGGCGGAAACGGTCATGGGCAAAAGCGCTGAGCAGCGCCCCGCCGCCGTAGCCCAGCGCGAGGGCCAAGGCGGGCGCGGTTGGCTCTCCGACAGGCACGAAGCGCAATCCCGCAGCTGTTGCCGGATCGGCGATGGTGGCCAGCGCCAGAAGCACACCCAGGCCGAGCACCGGGCCAAGGATCGCGGTGGTCCTCAGCCGCTCATCGCGGAGGCTCCAGATCAGCGCCGGAGCGGCCACAGCGCCGGCCGTCACGGCGGCGAGGATCGGGTGTGGCGACCACGACGGCAGCGCCGCCGGCACCGGCCACAACGCCAGGACGATGATCGCGGCGGCCACAGCGACGAGCACCAGGCCTATGGCCTGGGCGCTGCCGGCCGCAGCGCGCAGGATGGCCCGCGACAAGCAGCCGCCGGCGTGGACCATGCCGACGCCGAAGAGAATGCCGCCCAGAGCAGCGGCCAGCGCGTCACCGCGCCAGGCGAGCGATCCGACCGGCTGAAGCGCGCCAACTAGACCAGCGAGCGCGAAGCTAAGCGCCGCTGCGCCAGCGATCGCCGCCCAGATCCGGGCGCGTCGCCAACTGCCGAAGACGACAACATCGGCAACCGCACCCATCGTGCAGAGCTGGAGACGCTCGGCCAGCGCACCTGCAGCGATGCCCAGACCGAGTGCGAGGGCGAGTGATGTCCACACGGCGACGATCGCAGCGGCGCCCCTGTTCGGCGGTTTCAGGAGTCTGCGTGTGACCGGCGCAGGGGCTCTCGGTCAAGGGGCTCGCTACGTCGTCACGAGCCGTGCGCGGCGAGCTGGCGCCCGACCGAGAGGAACCGGGCCGGATCAACATGCCGGCCGTCGACGAGCACCTCGTAATGCAGGTGGACGCCAGTTGCGCGACCGCTGCGGCCCATGCGCCCAATTTGCGTGCCCGCGGCCACCTCGGCGCCGCGGCGCACCAGGTAAGCGTGCAGATGGGCGTAGCGGGTTTGAACACCGTTGCCGTGGTCGATTTCGACAACGTTGCCGAAGCCGCCCATGCGGCCAGCCCGGACGACGGTGCCGCCAGCCGGCGCGTAGATGGGCGTACCGCGAGGCGCGGCCATGTCGATGCCCCGGTGGAACGCTGCCCGCCCGCGGAAGGGGTCGCGACGCTGGCCGTAGCCGCTGGTTAGTCGGTGCGGATCACGCACCGGCGTCGCCAGCGGTACCGTCTCGAGGACACGGTCCACCAGAAGGTCGTAGTCGAGGGCAAGCGTCCGCTCGGCGTCCGAAGCGGCGCCAAGCGCGATGAAGGGACCACCGACCGCGTCATCGACGTCCACGGCGTTCCGGACGAGACGCGCCGGGTCGAGCCCGGTCGCACGGAGCAGCTCGCTGAGCGAGCGGCCACGGTGGTGGAGCCAAGCGGCGAGGTCGGCGTCATCGATCTCCGTATCGGCGGTGAGATGACGGGCGAGGGCGATATCGATGTCGCGAAGCGCGGCCGCGCGCAGGTGCTCGGGCGCGCGCTGTGGGACAAAGACACGCTCGTTCGGGCCGGCGAGAGCTTGCCCAATCATCACGAACAGGGCCGCCAAGACGAGGCACGCTGACAGACGTCTGGCGCCGTCGACGCACCGGTGAGCTCGATCGCTCGGGGCGATGGCCGCGGCCGACACCTGCTTCTGCATTCGTTCTTCCGTTCTCGTGCGTCCGCAACGCGCCGGACGATATGTGACTCCCGCCTGCTTGACAGGCGTAGCAGCAGGCTATTCCCCAAAAACTGTGGAAAACTGAATAGCGGCTAGGTCGCGCCTACGACGAACGGTGAGTATCGTCGCGGTCGCGCCTGGCCGACGCGCAGATCTGCGGCACCACACACACCCGGCAAGCGCACCATCGCGGCGGCGGCTAGCGCCGTGCCGCGATGGCGTAGCCCCAATCGATCAGCGTTGTCACGGCAAGGTTGACCGCGTCCGCGATCGCGTCGTCGCGGCCACCGGCGACGCCGACGGCAACCGTCGGCCCGGGCACACCACACAAGCCGATGACCGCACGCGCATCCGTCTCCCGCAAAAGGCCGAGAAAGTCTCCGGCAGCTCCAGCCGGCGCGTCGACGAAGGCGAGCATCCGATCGTCTCGGCGGACGTTCTCAGACGTCGGCAGCGCCGCATGGCAGATCTTGATGGCGTCCGGCAGGACGAACCGCTCCTCGAGCGCCAACAGGCACCGCAGCGCCAAGTCGCGATCGCGGTCGCCACCGACGATCCAGGTTCTCGGCTCGTTCGGCATCTCCGCGCTTCTCCCTTTGTTGCACGAACCCCCGTCTGAACGCGCGACCATGCCCACGTCGAAGCCAGGGCGCTACTAACCGTTCGGCTAAACGGGCCTCGTTCGACGTCAACCAATGGCAAACATATGAATGATTAGTTCATGAAATATTCCATCTCCGCGACCCACTCTGTGTTAGGACGCGAAGGCGTTGGTGTGTCTTTGTTGAGGAGATCGGGACACGTGCCCGTCGTGTCGTCACCAGCCAGCGCCGCCCGTTTCGCTCGTTACGCGCCGGCGGTCGCCTCGGCCTTGGCCTGTGCCGGTTTCGCGGCTCTGGTGCCGACGATCGCCGCGCATGAGATCGTACGCGTCGCCTGGCCATGGATTCCGGGCCTCGGCGTATCGCTCTCCTTTCTGGTCGACGGCCTCAGTCTGACCTTTGCGCTGCTCATCACCGGTATCGGCGCGCTCGTGTTCGCCTATAGCGCGAGCTACTTCAAAGGCCATCCCAAACTGGTGCGGCTTTTAGTCCTGCTGGTGCTTTTTGAGCTCGCAATGCTCGGGCTCGTGCTCGCGGACAACCTCATCTTAATGTTCGTCTTCTGGGAACTGACAACCATCACGTCGTTCCTGCTCGTCGGTTTCGACCACGAGAAGGCGGACGCGAGGGACAAAGCGCTGCAAGCGCTGCTCGTCACGGGCGCCGGCGGCCTCGCCCTGTTGGCGGGCATCCTCCTGCTTGGCGCTGTCGCCGGCACGTTTGAGGCGTCCGGCCTCCCCGCCGTTGCCGACACGATTACCGGCGATCCGCTCTACCCAGCGATCCTCGTTCTCGTGCTGCTCGGTGCTTTCACCAAGTCCGCGCAGTTCCCGTTCCACTTCTGGCTGCCGAACGCGATGGCGGCGCCGACGCCGGTCAGCGCCTACCTGCATTCCGCGACGATGGTGAAAGGTGGCGTCTACCTGCTGGCGCGCTTGACGCCCTCCGTGGGCGGCACCGAGCCTTGGCTCTGGACGCTGACCCTCGTCGGCGGCGTGACCGCTGTCCTCGCCTCGATCTGGGCGCTGCGGCAGACAGACCTAAAGCTGGCGCTCGCTTACACCACGGTGATGGCGCTCGGCACCATCACGATGTTCCTCGGCGGCGCATCGACCATCGCCCTCGCCGCCGCGGCGACGTTCCTCGTCGTCCACGCCTTCTATAAAGCGGCGCTGTTCCTCACCATCGGCATCCTCGACAAGAAGGCGGGGACGCGCGAGGTTGACGCCCTCGGCGGGCTCGCGCGGCCGATGTGGCGAACTTGGATCATCGCCAGCCTTGCCGCGCTGTCGATGGCAGGCTTCCCGCCGTTCTTGGGCTTCATCGGCAAGGAGCTCAAGTACGAAGGCGCCCTCGCCGTCGCCTCGGAACCCCTGATCGTCATCACCTTCGCCGTCACCGCCAATGCGATCATGGTCGCCGTCGCCGGCCTGATCGCCATCAAGCCCTTCTACGGACGGCGGCAGGCAGCGGCCGCGACGCCGAGCGATCCACCCTTCGCGATGTGGCTCGGCCCGGCACTGCTCGCCGCCGGCGGGCTGGTCTTCGGCGTCGCGCCTGAGCTGGTCGGCGCGTCCCTGATCAACCCGACCGCAGCCGCCATGACCGGCGACGTCGTCAACAAGACGTTCAAGCTCTGGCACGGCGTCAACATCCCTCTAATGCTGAGCTTGCTGACGTTCACCCTCGGTATCGCCGTCTACTTCAACGTCCCGCGCATACGCGCCGCGCTTGCGGCGCTCGAGGAGCGGGGCATCTGGGCGGCGGAGGCGGTCTACAATCAGGGTCTCTCGGGCCTCAAGACGCTTGCCGCTTGGCAGACGCAGACGATCCAGCCCGGCCGCTTCACCCACTACATGCGAGCCATGGCGCTCGTCTTCGCGCTGCTGCTCTGGATGGGCCTCCTCGCTGGGGGCTTCGCCGTGATACCGTACGGCTACACAATGCCGCTGCTGATTGAATGGACGATGCTGGCGCTCGCCGCCTTCGCCGCCGTGGCGACCGCAGTCACGCGTTCCCGCCTGCTCGCGATCCTGGCCCTCGGTCTGCTCGGCACCTCGATCGCCGCAATCTTCGTCTTCTACGGTGCCATCGACGTCGCGATGACCCAGCTCCTGGTCGAGACGCTCGTCGTCGTTATCGTCGCGGTGGCGTTGCTGCAGCTGCCGCGACTGGCGCCACTCGCCAAGATGCGCATCCGCTGGCGCGACCTTGCCATCGCCGGTGCCGTAGGGTCGGGCACCAGCCTCGCGCTGCTGGCTGTGCTCGGGACGGACCTCGACCGTAACGTGACCAGCTACTTCGAGGCGGCAAGCGTGCCCGACGCCTTCGGACGCAACATCGTCAACGTCATCCTCGTCGACTTCCGCGCCCTCGACACCCTGGGGGAGATCGCCGTCGTCGTCATCGCCGCACTCGCCGCCTTCGCGCTGCTGCGGCTGAAGGAGGCGCCGGCAGCCGGAGGACCGCGGCGATGAACTCCGTCATCCTCGCGGCGGCCACCCGGATCGTCACCCCGCTGATGGTCGCCTTTTCCCTCTTCATCTTGCTGCGCGGGCACAACGAACCAGGCGGCGGCTTCATCGGCGGTCTGGTCGCCGCCACGGCGTTCGCCCTCTACGCCTACGCCTTCGGCATCCGCGCGACCCAGACGGCCCTGCGCCTTGAGCCCCCGTCAATCGCCGTGCTCGGTCTCGGCCTAGCCGTGCTCGCCGGCATTTGGGGCTTCATCCAAAGCGGGGCGTTCCTCCGCGGCATGTGGCCGCTGCTCACGACCGCGGCGGACGGCAGCAAGGGCGGCCTACCGATCGGGTCGGTCCTGTTGTTCGACATAGGCGTCTACCTGGTCGTCGTCGGTTCGGTGCTGACCATCCTGTTCGCCCTCGAACTCGACGTCGCCGACGGCGACGAACAGGACCCGGACTAAGCGCATGGAGATCGCTCTCGCCCTGCTCATCGGCGTCCTGGTAACCACCGGCATCTACGTCATGCTCAGCGGCAACATGGTACGCTTCCTGTTCGGCCTCGCGCTGATGAGCAACGCCGCCAACCTCGTGATCTTCGCTGCCGGGCGGCTCACCTACGGCGCACCGCCCCTGATCGCCGAGGGAGCGAGCGTGCCCGCCACCGTCGTCGCCAACGCGTTGCCCCAGGCATTGGTGCTGACGGCGATCGTCATCGGCTTCGGCCTACTCGCCTTCACGCTCGTCCTGGTGCACCGCGCGCATCAGACGCTCGGCACCGTCGAGGCAGACGCCATGCGCGTCGCCGAGCCGGACGACGAGGCGCGCTGAGATGCTATTGACCCTCGCGCTCCTCGCTCCGCTGGTCACCACGGTTCTGACGTTCGCGGCGCGAACGCGCCCGCGGACCCAGCGCGTGGTCAGCCTAGGCGGCAGCGCAGCGCTGCTGCTCGCGGGCGTCGCTCTCGGCGCGCAGGTCTTGGGCAACGGCCCTGTCGCCGTGCAGATGGGCGGCTGGCCCGCGCCCTTCGGCATCACCCTGGTCGCCGACCTGTTCAGCGCGGCGATGGTCATCATCACCGGCATCGTCGCCGTCGCCGTGACCATCTACGGCCTCACCGACGTGACCCCCGAGGCAGAGCGGTTCGGCCACCACACGCTGTTGCACGCCTTGCTCCTGGGCGTCACCGGCGCCTTCCTGACCGGCGACATCTTCAACTTGTACGTCTGGTTCGAGGTGATGCTGATCGCCTCTTTCGGGATGCTCGCGCTCGGCGGACGGTGGGCACAGATCGATGGCGCGATCAAGTATGTGGCACTCAACCTGGTCGCCACCCTCGCCTTCCTCACCGGCGTCGGCCTGCTCTACGGCGCCACCGGCACCCTCAACATGGCCGACTTGCACGAGACGGTACCGGAGATCGAGAACCCGACCGTCGTGCTGACGACGGCGGCCATGTTCCTCTTCGCCTTTGCCGCCAAGGCAGCCCTGTTCCCGCTGTTCTTCTGGCTGCCCGCTTCTTATCACACCCCGTCGGTAACGACCTCCGCAGTGTTCTCGGCGCTGTTGACCAAGGTCGGCGTGTACGCGCTCATCCGCGTCTTCACCCTCGTGTTCGACGCGTCGGCGCTGCCACTGATCCAGAACCTGCTGCTCTGGAGCGCCGTCTTGACGATGCTAACGGGGGTCCTCGGCGCCGCGGCTCAGAACGACATCCGGCGCATCCTGTCGTTCCACATCGTCAGCCAGATCGGCTACATGATCCTCGGGCTGGCCCTGTTCACGCCGTTGGCCCTCGTCGGCGCGATTTTCTACGTCATTCACCACATCGTCGTTAAGGCGAACTTGTTTCTCGTTGGCGGTGTCGTCGCCCGGCTCACGGGCTCGGAGGACCTGGCACGGACCGGTGGCCTTTGGGCGAGCGCGCCCTGGCTCGGCGTGCTGTTCTTGATCCCGGCCCTGTCGCTCGCCGGAATACCGCCGCTCTCCGGTTTCTGGGCCAAACTCGTCATCATCAAGGCAAGCTTCGATGCGCAGGCCTACGTCGCCGCCGGCGTGGCCCTCGTCGTCGGCCTGCTGACCGTCTTCTCGATGTCGAAGATCTGGCTAGAGGCGTTCTGGAAGCCGCATCCCTCGCCCGACGGCAACGGCATCGCGACCCTCTCGCGCACCGAAGCGGCGACGCTGGTCGGGCCCATCGTCGCGCTCGCGAGCATCACCGTCGCGATCGGTCTCGTCGCCTCGCCGTTCTACGAGGTCTCGGTAACCGCGGCGGAACAGCTGCTTGCGCCAGACGCTTACGTCACCGCTGTGCTCGGAGCGCGACCGTGAACTTGTTCGCTCTCAACCTCGTCATCGCTTTCAGCTGGGCCGCCGTCAGCGGCAGCTTCGCGCTTGGCACGCTCGCCCTCGGCTTGGTCGCCGGGTTCGTGGCGCTATGGGCGACCCGACCGCTGTTCGGTCCGTCCGATTACTTTCGGCGCACCGTGGGCGTCGTCGGGCTGTTCGGCTTCTTCCTGTACGACTTGGTCCGCTCGAGCATCGCCGTAATCTACGACGTGATCACACCGGAGATGAAGAGTAGGCCGCGGATGATCCGCATGCCGCTCGACTGCGTCGACGACCTGCAGATCATGCTCACCGCCAACCTGATCTCGTTGACCCCGGGAACGCTCACTGTGGACCTCAGCGAGGACGGGCGCGAGCTGGTCATCCACGCGATGTTCGCGGACGACCCCGATGCGGTGGTCCGCGACCTCAAGGCAGGCATGGAACGTCGCGTCATGGAGGCGCTTGGATGATCATCGCCACCGAGCTTTCTGGTTTCATGGGCGTGGCTGTGGCCGTCGCCGCCGCCTTCCTCATCGCCGCCTTCGTCCTCGCCACCGTTCGGCTGATCAGCGGACCGACGCTCCCCGATCGGGTCGTCGCCCTCGACCTGCTCACCATGCTGATCGTGGCCTTCCTGGTCCTGTTCGCGCTGGCGACCGGCGTCGGTGCCTACCTCGATGCCGCCTTGGCCCTGGCGCTCGTGGCGTTCCTCGCGACCGTCGCCTTCGCCCGCTACGTCGACCGCCGCCCCTCAGCGCACCGTCGGGCGGGCGACCGCGAGGACGCGCGATGAGCGGCGCCACAGAGCTGCTCGCCGCGACGGCACTCGTGCTGGGCGGCGCGATGTGCTTCGTCGCGGCGCTCGGCCTGATCCGCATGCCCGACGTCTACATCCGCATGCACGCCTCAACCAAAGCCGGCACGCTCGGCGTGCTGCTCATCGTCCTGGCCCTCGTCTTCATTGGAGCCGACGCCGGGATCGTCAGCAAGGGCCTCGCCGTCTTCGCCTTCGTTCTCCTGACGGCTCCCATCGGCGCGCATCTCATCGGGCGCGCCGCCTACCGCGCCGGGCTGGAGCCATGGCAGTGGCGCGAACCGCCGGCGGACGCCGGCACCGGTAGGCCCTGATGGCCCTCTACTAGGGATTTCAGCTATGCGTATCCTTGTTTGTGAAGACCAACCCGACCTCCGCCGATCGCTCGCTCGCACGCTCGAAGTTTCGGGTTTTGCGGTGGACGCCGCCGAGGACGGGATGGAGGCTTTGAAGTACGGTCTGGCGGAGCCTTACGACGCGATCGTTCTTGACCTCGGCCTACCCCAGATCGACGGTATGTCGGTCCTGCACCGCTGGCGTGACGAAGGATGCGACACGCCGGTCTTGATCCTCACCGCCCGATCGCGCTGGTCGGACAAGCTAGCGGGCTTCAACGCCGGTGCAGACGACTACGTCGTCAAGCCGTTCGAGATGGATGAGGTAGTACTGCGGCTGCGGGCGTTGATCCGCCGCTCCGCGGGCCAAGCGTCGGCGGTGCTCGCCTGCGGTCCTGTGCAGCTCTACACCTCCGAGGGACGCGTCGTGGATGGCGGCGTGCCGGTGGACTTCACGCCGCAGGAGTTCCGCATCTTCGCCTATCTGATGCACCACCCGAACCGCATCATCAGCCGGCAGACGCTCGCTGCGCACGTCTACGACCGCCACAGCGAACGCGAATCGAATGTCATCGACGTCCTGATCAGCCGCATCCGCCGCAAGCTCAGCATCACGATCATCCATACGGTACGTGGCCAGGGCTATCGGCTCGGCACCCCTAGGTGATCCGCGAGTGGAGCCTCGAGCGGCGGATGTTGGCCGCCGCGTCGGTTTGGCTGGTCTGCGGCATCGGCGTCGGGATCGCGGCGCTGGTCTGGGCATTCGAGGGCGCCGTCGTCGAACGCTTCGACAGCAAGCTCGAATTCGTCACGATCGACCTGGCCGAGACGATCGCGGACGATAACGGCATCTCGGCGCCGTCGGACGCGCATCCGAGCTTCAGCGAACCGACGACGGGATGGTTCTGGATCCTCGAGCAGGACGGTGTCCGCCTCACCTCGACACCGGATCCCGTGCTCACGGACCTGCCGCTGGCGCCGCCGCTCGCGGCCGGGGCCTTGCGGTTCGCTGACGCTACCGGTCCCGGCGACGTGCCGATGCGCGTCGCAACGACGACCGTATCGCGGACGAGCGGCAGCGCCGTCCTTGCCGTGCTCATCGACCGTCGCGAGATCGACCGCGAGCTCCGCTCTTTCGGCTCGCTGCTCTTGGTCGCGATCGCCGTTCTCGCGCTCTCGCTGCTCGGCGGCCTCATCGTGCAGACGCGGATAGCGCTCGCGCCGCTGCGCCGGTTGCGCGCTGATCTTGCCGACGTCGAGAGCGGTCGGCTGGAAGCCGTGGCCGAGAGCTATCCACCCGACATCCGTCCGGTCGCGGAGGCGATGAACGCCGTCATCGAGCGTGACCAGGCCGTTGCAGCCTGGGCCCGCAAGAGCGCCGGCAACCTCGCTCACGCGCTCAAGACCGAGCTCGCCCTGCTCCGGCAGCTCGCCCGCGATCGATCGGAAAGCGAGAAGCTCGCGGCGACCACCGACCGCATCGCCGGCATCGTCGACCATCATCTCAGCCGCGCCACCGCCGGACCTGCGCGCAGCTCGCGCGGGCGCGCGGACACGCGGGCGGTCGTCACAGCGGTCAGCCAGGGCCTCACCCGGCTGTTCGCCCATCGCGCCCTGGCGATCGAGGCGGACGTCACGTCGGCCCCGTACTTTCGCGGCGAAGTACAAGACCTGGAGGAGATCGTCGGCAACTTGATGGAGAACGCCTGCCGCCACGCCCACAGCCGCGTGCTTGCCCAAGCGCATCCCGAGGGCAACCGACTCGTCATCGTCGTGCAGGACGACGGCGACGGGCTCGTCGCCCAGCAGCGGGAAGTCGCCACCAGGCGGGGCGAACGTCTCGACGAGAAGGGCCCCGGGTCGGGTCTCGGGCTCGCCATCGTCAACGACCTGACGGAACTTTATGGCGGGAGCCTCGCACTCACCGAAGCGCGGATCGGTGGCCTAGAGGCTCGGGTAGATCTCCCGGCTGCGTAGGTGTCGTCACTGCACGGGCGAGAGGAAGCCCTGGGGCTTGAGGGTCAGCACCGAGCAGTCGACCTGCCGCAGCACTTCCTCGGCCGTGTTGCCGATGAAGAAGCCAGGGATGCCCGTGCGAGCGAGGGTGCCCATGATGACGAGATCCATTGCCCGCTGGCTCGCGAAGAGCGGCAGAACCTCCCGCGGCTCTCCCTGGATCATGTGCAGCTGCAGCCGGACTGGCAGCTCGACATAGGGAGCGACGGTGGTGCTGAGCAGCTGCTGGCGGCGTTCCGCCTCCTGCTCCCTGGCCTGGGCGATCTCGCGCACCGGTAGGAGGCCGCGTCGCGCCGACGTCGCCATCCGCTCGCCGACGGTGGAACAGGCGTGGACGACGTGCACGTCGCTGTTGTCCTGCGTGCCCAACGATGTGGCTAGGTCGAGGATCAGCTTGGTCATGGCTCGACCGGCATCGCTCGTGTCGGTCACGTCCACGGCCGCCATGATCCGGCCATAGGGGCGGGTGTCAGCCCGGTCCTTGTGGACCCAGACCGGGCAAGGACATTTGCGCATGAGATGCAGATCGGTGCTGCCGAACAGCAGGTCGCGGGGCCCTCCGGGCATCCGCGCGTCCTTGACCACGAGGTCGTGCTGGTTGCGCTGAACCAACGCGATGATCTCACGGAACGGGATTCCCGCCAGAAGCTCGGAACGCACCGTTATGTTTCGGTCCTTCAGGCTTTCGACAGCTTCGTCGAGCTGCAGCCGCCATTGATCGCACAGCGTTGACAGTACGCCGCCGGCGAAGGCCGGGCCCGAGCCGAGGTCATCGACCGGCGCGGCCTCGCCGGTTTCGACCTCACCACAGGCGACGAGCGTGAGCGTGGCGTCGTTGCGTTGGGCAAGGTCCGCGGCACGCTCCAGCGCCGCATCGTCGGGCGCTATGGCGGCGTCCTCGAAGACGAAGAGGATATTCTTGAAACGTCGCATGGCCGCCTCCACCCGAGCGGAAGGTCGAAAAAGGGCGCAGCTCCAAAGACCTGCGCCCACGGCCGGCGGACGATGCCGGGGGATGACAACGCCCGCGCGCCAACTACTCCTCGCGCTGGCCGAGCAGCATGAGGAGCATCTGGAAGAGGTTGATGAAGCTCAGGTAGAGCGACAGCGCGCCGAGCACCGCAAGCTTAGTCAGCGTCTCGTTGCCATGACCCTCGTCGTAGATCTCCTTGATCCGCTGAGTGTCGTAGGCAGCGAGACCGGTGAACACGATCACGCCAATCACCGAGACGGCGAACTGCAGCGCCGAGCTACCGAGGAAAATGTTGACGATCGACGCGATGATGATGCCGAAAAGCCCCATGATCAGGAAGGAGCCAAGCTTCGACAGGTCACGCTTCGTCGTGTAACCGAAGAGGCTCATCGCCCCGAACATTGCTGCCGCGATGAAGAACACACGGGCAATGCTGCTGCCTGTGTAGATGTGGAAGATCGCCGCGAGCGACAGGCCCATCGTCGCCGCGAACGCCCAAAACACCGCCTGCGCTGTTCCGGCCGAGATCGCCTCCACCCGGAACGACAGGAAAAAGACAAAGCCTAGAGGTGCCAGCATCACGACCCACTTCAGCGGCGTGCCGAAGATCGTCGCCATCGCCGCCGGCGAAGCGGCAACCAGCATTGCCACCGCGCCGGTAAGCGCGAGGCCCATGAGCATGAAATTGTAGACCCGCAGCATGTGCTGCCGCAGGCCCTCGTCATAAAGCGCCGCATCACCTCGCGACGCGGCGACCGTTCGATCGAACGCTTCCACCTAGCCCTCCATCAAGCACCGCGCCGGCAAGCCGGCCACACCGGTTAGGTGGGCCAGGGTTGCCGATTGCACCAATCGATTTTACCCTGTCTTTTGATAGTAATCTTCGATCGAACTGATGCCTACCCTCCAGCACTTCCGCTACCTCGTCGCCCTCGCGGACACCGGCCACTTCGGCCGCGCGGCGGAGCGCTGCCATGTCAGCCAGCCGACGCTCTCAGGCCAGCTCAAGGAGATGGAGAAGCGGCTGCACGCCCGCCTGGTCGAGCGCGATCGACGTCTGCGCGTCGTTCTGACCCCGCTCGGCCGAGAGGTCGTCCACCGCGCCCGCCGAGTGCTCCGCGACGTCGAGGACATCCGTGACCTCGCCCGCCGCGGCGGGCCGCACCCTGCCGGCACGATCCGTCTCGGGACGCTGCCAACGCTCGGCGCCTACTTCCTCTCGATCGTCGTGCCCGACCTGCACCGCACCTTCCCGGACCTCAAGCTCTTCGTCCGCGAGGGCAGCGCCACGG
>CAYUKE010000029.1:0-15760 GCA_964445185.1 uncultured Geminicoccaceae bacterium | reverse complement strand
TCGTCGCCGTTGATCGTCCGCCACGGGAAGAGCGCGCCGCGATGGCCGCGCTCGCGCGCGCGCCGGCGCGCCTTGTCGAGCTTGTCATAGCGGAACTTCAGGAGCGAGCGGGCGACCCGCGGATTGGTGTAGACGAGGAACGGGAGGACGTAGATCTCCGTGTCCCAGAAATAGTGCCCCTCGTAGGTCTGCCCGGTCAGCCCGCGCGCGCCGATCCCGGCGCCGTCGACGCAGGCCGAGGCCTGCAGGAGCTGGAACAGGTTCCAGCGGATGACCTGCTGCGTGCGGTCGTCGTGGTCGATGACGCAGACGTCGCTGCGCTCCCAGAACTCGGCAACGGCGGCGGCCTGGCGCGCGGTGAACGCCTCGAGGCCCGCCGCCTTGGCCGTCTCGAGCGTCCAGCCGACCTGGCGCCGCAGCTCGGCCGCATCCCGATGGCGGCTGTGGTGGTAGGCCAGGACCTTGGTCAGTCGGATCGGCTGATCGGCCTGGGCTTCGATGTGGAAGACTGCGCGCGCACCCTCGTCGCTGGTCTCGCCGGCGACGCGCCAGGGGCACTCGGTGGTGACGATATGATCCATCCCGCAGGCCATGCGCGCGCCGCTGCGCTCGGTGCCGAAGCTGAGGATGGCGCTTGGCGGCACGCCCTCGCCGCCGAGCGGGCTCAGCACATGCCGGCCGAGCTGGGCACCGAGCCGGGGGTCCTCGGGATCGAGCATCTCGGTCATCGGCTCCGAGCGGCCGAGTTCCGAGCTCAGGACGACCGACGCGTCGGCGCCTTCGATCCTGAGCTCCGCCTGGATCATCGCGCAGTGGCGGTTGGTGACCGAGACGAGGCGCAGGGTCTCGTAGTGGATGCGCTTGCCGTTCGGATGCAGCCAGGTCAGCCGGCGCACCATCAGGCCGCGGCCGAGATCGAGCCGGCGCGTGTAGTTCTCGACCTCGCGCCCCTCGACGTCGAACGGCTCGTCGTCGACGTAGAGCTTGAGCGTCTTGCCGTCCGGGCAGTTGAGCATCGTCTGGCCGGTTTCGGGGAAGCCGTAGGCCTTCTCGCCGTAGACGATCGAGCGCAGCTCGTAGAAGCCGTTGAGGTAGGTACCCGGCTCGACCACCGGGTGCCCTTCCTCGTGGCTGCCCCGGAGGCCGAGGTAGCCATTGGCGAGGGCGAACATGGTCTCGCCCTCCTGCACGAACTCGCTCGTGAAGACCCGGCTTTCGATCGCCCAGGGGTCGGCGGGAAAGAGGTCCTCCGGCAGGTGGAGGCGGGCGCGGAGGACCATCAGGTCGTCCCGACGAAGGCCGGGTCGGCGAGCAGCTCGCCGGCGTCCGCCACGACCCGGTCGGCGCCGGCCTCCGCAAGCGCCGCGGCCCCGGCCCCGCGATCGATGCCGACGACGAGGGCGAAGCCGCCGCTGCGGCCAGCCTCCACCCCCGACAGCGCGTCCTCGACCACGGCGGCTTTCGCCGGCGCCACGTCCAGGTCCTTAGCCGCGGCCAGGAAAGCGTCCGGTTGCGGCTTACCGGGCAGATTGCGCGCTTCGAGGTCGAGGCCGTCGACGACGGCGTCGAACCGGTCGCTGAGCCCGGCCCGTGCCAGCACCGGGCGGCAATTGCGTGAGGAGGAGACGCAGGCGGTGCGGACGCCGCGCGCGCGGATCCGGTCGAGCAGCGCCACGGCACCCTCGAAGATGGGCACGCCGTCGCGGTCGAGGATCTCGTTGAAGAGGTCGTTCTTCATGTTGCCGACGGAGCAGTTCGTCTCGAAGCCCGGCGCGTCCTCGGGGGTTCCGTGCTGCAGGCTGATGCCGCGGGAGGCGAGGAAGTCTTTGACGCCCTCGTAGCGCGGCTTGCCGTCGATGTGCGCCAGATAGTCGTCGGGCAGCTTGAGCGGCTCGAACGGCCCACCGCCGGCGTGATGTTCGAGAAAACGGTCGAACAGCGCCTTCCAGGCACGGCCGTGGATCGAGGCGGTGTCGGTGACGACGCCGTCGAGGTCGAACAACCAGGCCTCGATGGCCGCAAGGTCTGCTCCCGGATTGGCCGGCATGTTGGTCGTCTCCCTGAACGACGGTTTGGTTCTGCCGGACTGTAGCAAATGGTGAGCCGCGCGCGTGGTCCCGATTGGTCGAGCAGCATCCGCCCGCACATGCAGCGGCGGATTGCGATCGGGCGGGCTTCGTGGCCGAGGGAGCGTCAGCGTTGCCCGATCAAGGGCCGAAATGGCGATGCGCCGTGCCGGCTGCGTTCGGTCCCGAACGGTCAGCTGTTCAGTAGCAAGCCGAAGGTTGCTTCGAGCCGAGAGCGGGGGTCGTCCCGGGCACAGCACACTAAGTTCAGGGCCCTTTTAATCGGTCAAAGACTCGCCGCTCCATCAATAAAATTCTAGATATCCAGGTACCAGGGTAGTCCTTACTAAAATATGAGGAGAGAAAAATGAAAATGTTAGCATAGAATTTCGAATGGCTTGATGCCAGCCTGGGCATGGTTTTTGGTAAGTATTTGCGCAGCCATGGCTTTTTTTAAGCTGCTTCAAAAGCAGAGGCAGAAAAATGAGGCAAGGCCGTGGCCACATACATCAGCAGTTTTCAGTCCAACATTGTCTTCCCGTGTGAGGCGCCAGGGGTGCTGGACGATCGCTCCGGGTCGCGCGCGACGACCATCAGCGCCAGCCGAACGCGTGAGCGCACTAGGTCGACGGCGCGTAGGGGTTCTTGCCGGAGCGCAGCTTCCAGCGGATCGGCACGCCTTGGAAGTCGAAGGCGTCGCGCAGGCCGCCGGTAAGGTAGCGGACATAGTGCTCGGGCAGCGCGTCGAGCTGGTTACCGAAGACGGCGAAGGTCGGGGGGCGGCCCTTGGTCTGGGTCACGTAGCGCAGTTTGATCCGCCGGCCTTTGACCAGCGGCGGCGGGTGGTGGTCGAGCATGGTCTGCAGCCAACGGTTGAGCTCGCCCGTTCCGACCCGAAGGCACCAGCGCTCGTACTGGCGGGCGACGGCGGTCATCAGCGGCGCCAAGCCGGTGCCGGTGAGCGCTGAAACCGGTACTGCAGGAACGCCTTTGACCTGCGCGAACTCGACCGGCAGCCGCGCTCGAATGTCGTCGAGCAGCGTGCGCGGCTCGTCGACCAGATCCCACTTGTTGAGCGCGATGACGAGGGCGCGGCCCTCGCGGTAGACGAGGTCGGCGATGGTCTGGTCCTGGCGTTCGAGGGCCTGGGTCGCGTCGACGACCAGGACGATCACGGCGGCGCGCTTCAGTGCCTCGATCGTCGACGAGGTCGACGCCTTCTCCAGGGAGCGGGCCTCGATCCGCGCGCGCTTGCGCAGGCCGGCGGTGTCGACAAGCTCGAACGTGCGGTCGTGATAGCTCCAGCGCAGATGGACGGCATCCCGCGTCAGGCCGGGCTCCGGGCCCGTCAGCAGCCGTTCGCTGCCGACAAGGCGGTTGACCAGGGACGACTTGCCGGCGTTGGGACGACCCACCACCGCCAGACGCAGGATGTCGTCCGCCGGCTCGCTGTCGACCTCGGCGTCGTATACGGCGGTCACGAACGGTCGCAGCGCTTCGGCGAGGTCGTCGAGCCCGCGATTGTGGGCGGCGGAGAGCGCGATCGGCTCGCCGAGCCTGAGGCGCCAGGCCTCCGCCGCGGCGAGGGTGCCGCCGTCGCTCTCGGCCTTGTTGGCGACAAGCAACAGCGGCTTGCCGCGCCGGCTCAGCGCCTGCGCGAGCCGTTCGTCGAGCGCGGTGATGCCGACCTTGGCGTCGATCACCAGCAGGCCGACATCTGCCTCGTCGAGCGCTGCCTCGCTCTGCGCGGTCAGCCGGGCGGCGAGGCTGCCCGGCGTGCCCTCGTCCATGCCGGCCGTGTCGATCGCGCGGAAGCTCAAGTCGAAGAGCTGGGCATCGCCCGAGAGGCGGTCGCGGGTGACGCCCGGCGTGTCGTCGACGATGGCCGAGCGTCGGCCGACCAGGCGGTTGTAGAGGGTCGACTTGCCGACATTGGGCCGCCCGAGGATGGCGACCGTCGGAGTCATCTCATCGGCTCCGACGGTGGCGCCGGCGGGCGGCCGTTCACCGGTAGACGTGGACGTTGCCGCCGGCGTCGACGAGCACGAGGTGGCCGTCGGCGACGACCGGCGGCAGCGTCACGCCGTTCGGGATCTCGGTGGTCCCCGCGATCGCGCCGGTTTCCGGGTCGAGCGCGTAGAGCTCGCCCAGGGAGCTGGCGACCAGGAGCCGTCCGCCGGCGAGGATCGGGCCCGCGTAGTAGATCCTGGCCGTCTCCGGGTCCTCAGGGTCGCGGAACCGCGGCAGCTGCGTCGCCCAGGCGATCCCGCCGGTGACAGCGTCGAGCCGAACGGCCTCGCCTTGCACCGTCATCAGAAACACATGCTGACCCGCGACCCAGGGCATCTCGCTGGCGACGACCCGCTGGTCCCAGCCGCGCCGGCCGGTCATCGCGTCGAGCGCGGCAATCTCACCGCCGTGCCCGGCGACGAAGACCCGTCCCTCGCCGTCGATCACCGGCGAGCCTTGGATATCGGAGATGCTGCCGAGCGCCATCGTGCGAACCGGCCGCTGGACCGCGTCGAGCCAGATCGGGTCGCCGGTTTCGAGGACGAGGCCGTAGACCTCGCCCGAGCTGTACGGGACGACGACGAGACCGCCGGTCGCTGCCGGCGACGGGCCGCCCAGGAGCGCGGTCGCCTCCGCGAAGCCCTGGTGCGTCCAGACCACGTCACCGGTGACCGCGTCCAGCCCGAACGTCTCGTTGTCGGCGGTGAGCACCACCACGAAGCGGCCGGCGAGCGTCGGTGCGGCTCGAACCGGCGCGTCGAGCTCGGTGCTCCAGACGACCTCTCCCGACGCCGCGTCCAGCGCCACCACCTCGCCCCGCGCCGTCGCCGCGAACAGGCCGCCACCGGACGCAGCGAGCCCGGCGCCAAGCTCGCGGTCGCTGCCGACGTCGAGACGGTGGCGCCACAGCCGATCGCCGCTCTGCAGGTCGAACGCCTGCACGTCGGCCTCGGCGTCCGCGGCGAACAGGCGGCCGCCGTCGATCACCGGCGGTGAGGGGATGCGGCTGGTTGTGCTGTTGCCGGCGCCGAGATCGGCGCTCCAGACGCGGCTCAGGTCGGTGCCGAGGACGACGTGGCCGAGCTCGTGTCGGGCGTTGCCGCCGCGTTGTCCCCAGGCGTCGTTGGCGACCGCTGCGGGCAGCGCCACCGGGGCGCCGGCGAGCGCCGGGTCGGGTTGCAAGCGGTCCTCGGCGAGCATCACCGGTTTGCGCTCGCCCGGTAGCGGCGGCGCTTCCTCCTGCCCGAGCCAGCCCGTGTCGCAAGCCGCGAGAACCAGCGGCACCATGATGACGAACCACCGACCCAACGGCCTACTCCTCCACGGTGCCGCCGAGCGCGGCGACGAGCTCGCGGGCGCGGCTGCGCAGGGCAGGCGGTGTCTCCGCATCGGCGACGAGTTCCTCCAGGGTCGCGCGTGCCGCCATCGTGTCGCCGGCCCGCAGCTGAGCGGCAGCGACCAGTTCACGCGCCGAGTGGCGCCAAGGCGCGCCGGCTGCCGCCAGCGGCTGCAGCTCCGCGAGTACGGCGTCCGGGGCCTGATCATCAATGCCCGCAGCAATGTTCAACAGGCGCGCGAGGTCGCGGTAGAGCGCCGGCACACCACCATCCGCAGCCAGCGTCGCGAGCACGTCCCGAGCCGCATCGGTGGCGTCCGCGCTGGCGTAGAGCTGCGCTGCCGTCAGCCGCGAGACGACGCGAAAGCCGTCATTGGCGTCGTTGGCGACGGCGACCAAGGCGTCGGCTGTCGCGCCGGCCTCGGCGTGATCGCGGATCGCTGCCTCGAAGGCCTCTGCATCGGCTCGCTGCGCGCCCTCCTGCCAGGCGCGCCAGCCGACCGAGGCGGCGGTCGCCAGGACCAGCGCAAGCGCGCCGCCGACGATCAAGAAGCCGTACCGCTTCCAGATCGCCTTGAGCCGATCCTCACGCAGCTCCTCGTCGACCTCGCGGGCGAAGGCGTCGGGGTTGTTCGCCAAGATCAGGTCTCTCTTCAGGATCGCAAACGGTTGTGTGCCAACAACTGCCGCGCGCTTGGACACGGCCGCGCTCGGTTGGTAGGTAACACGTCCTCGCTTGACAAGGCCGAGCTCCGGCCCGGCACGGGAGGCATCATGCATCGACTGTTCGTCGCGCTCGACCTCCCAGCCTATCACAAGGACGCGCTCGCCTGCCTGCAGGAGGGCCTGCCCGACGTCCGCTGGACCGATCCGGCGACGCTGCACGTGACCCTCGCCTTCGTCGGCGAGGTCGACCGGCGCGGCTTCGAGGACGTGATCGAGGCCCTTGGCAGCGTGCACACCCGGCCCTTCGCGCTCGAGTTGCGGGGGCTCGGTCACTTCCCACCGCGTGGCGCTGTCCGTCAGCTCTGGGTCGGCGTCACGCCCGAACTCGAGCTCGAGCGCCTGCAACGTCACGTGACGCGAGCCATCCAGGCCGCAGGAATCAAGCTGGAGAAGCGCAAATTCACACCGCACGTGACGATCGCGCGGTGCCGGATGCCGCCACCAGAGCAGCGCCTGCAGGCGTTCCTGCTGCGCCACAGCCTGATCCGCCTGCCGCCGACGATCGTCAGCGACTTTCACCTCTACTCAAGCTGGCTCGGCGGCGGCGCGCCGCATTACGAGATCGAAGCGAGCTGGGAGCTGGTGCCGGGCCTCGACGATCAGGTCGAGCGTTGAGCCGGCCCTTTGTCACCCCGCTGCCATCGGCGCGTCGCCGGACTGTCACCAACAACGCCTAGCGAACGCTGCACCTGTTGGCGCTCCGGAAGGACGGACCATGATGCCTCGCCTGCCCCTGATCGGCACGCTCGTTGCCGCCCTCACGCCGGCGGCAGCTTCGGCGCTGGAACTTGGCGACGCCGAGATCGTCCGCAGCATGGAGCTGGTGGGCGAGGTTTTCCTCCCGCTCGGCGAGGACGTCGAGGGGACGCGGCTGCTCGGGCTGTCGGGCATCGTCCGCATCGGCGAGAGCGACGAGTATGTGGCCATCTCCGACGACACCGCGGGGCCGGCGCGCATCTACACCTTGCAAATCGACCTGGCCGACGGCCGCCTCGATGACGGCGATGTCGAGGTCACGGGCGTGGCGCTGCTGAACGGGCCGGACGGCGCGCCGGAGGTCGGCAGCTTCGACCTCGAGGGCATCGCACTCGACCCCGACGGCGCGACCTTGCTCATCGCGTCTGAGGGTCTCGGTGACGGGCCGACGGAGGCCTACGCGCCCTTCTTCTGGCGCGTCGCCCGCGACGGCAGCTTCGTCGCCGAGCTGCCGCTTCCGGACCGGTACGACCAGACCGCAGCCGCCGGCAGCGGGGTCTACAACAGCGGCGGCTTCGAGTCCCTCGTCTACAGCGCCGATCACGGCACCTTGTGGATGGCCGCTGAGACGGCGCTCCAGCAGGACGGCGCCAAGCCCACGCTCGAGGCCCCGAGCCGGCTCCGCATCATGCGCTGGGACACGGCGGATCCGACGCAGCCGAGCCTCGCGGCCGAGTACGTCTACGAGCTTTCAGCGCGCGAGGGCTCGCAGACGCTTGCCACCGACGAGGGTGGCGATCGGAGCATGGTCGACCTGCTGCCGCTGGGCGACACCACGCTCCTCGCGCTGGAGCGGGAGTGGATCGGTGGCGAGCCCCGGACCAACACGCGGCCGATCGCGCTCTACGAGATCGACACCGCCGGCGCGGCCGACGTGTCCGGGATCGCGGCGCTCAAGGGTGACGAGGAGCCGGTGACCAAGCGCCTGGTCCTCGACTTCGAGACCTTGCGCAGCGAGGGCTTGGTCGAGCGCGTCGGCAGCTTCGAGGCGATGGTCTTCGGACCGACACTCGCCGACGGCCGGCGGACGCTGATCATGGTTGAGGACAACGACGACGGCGTCGACACCCAGATCATCGCCTTTGCTGTCGACCTCGCGGTTGCACCGCAGTGAGCGACGCCGTCTAGGAGCCTGGCCGGCGGCGGGCATGGTAAGGGCTCGCCGCAGCTCGTGTTCTGCTAGGGGCCTATGGCTACCGCGGCGCAGTGGACCGTCGGGACCGTGATGGTCGCGTCGACAGCGGCCACGGCCTGCATCGGTGCTCGTCGGACCACGTATCCGTGGGCACGTCGCTCCAGGCCATCAGGCGCCAGCCCGCTTGTCGCGGAGGCATGTTCTGGGGCCGGTCGGGTCGCTGCGTTGGTGTTGCCGTTGACGGTCGTGCGGTCGCGCCGCTAACGCTCCGTGTTGATCCGGCCGATGGTGACGCCGGCAGCCCCAACCGTGATTTCTGGCGCTTCGCAGATGCTCGCTTCGTTTCGGCATAAGTTCGTGTTTCTTGCGAACCCGAAAACTGGAACGACGGCGATTGAACAATCTTTTGCGCCTTACTGTGAGGTAGTCTTAAAGGGCCCGCCAAAACTCAAGCATATGAAATACTCAGAATTCAGGGATATGTTTGGTCGATATTTCGAACCAAATTCGTGTGATTTTTATACTGTCGTTCGACACCCAATTGAAACATTGCGTAGTTGGTATATGTATCGAGCAAGAAAGCAGTTAGCCAATCCAAAACATCGTTCGCACGCGAAATACACCGGATCGATAACTTTCGCGCAATTCGTCCATGAATGGGCGGAGGCGAAGCGTAGCCCACGGACAGCGATCGGCACGTCGGTCGAATTTTGCGTCGATGAGGCAGGCAGCTTCTTCCCGATTACATACTATCGCTATGAGGACCTTGATCGCTTAGTCGATCGTTTGGCGGCACACATCGGGGAGCGGCCGGAGCTGGGCCGCGTCAACGTATCCGACAAAACCGAAACCGATAACTGCGCCAGCGAGCTAGTTCGTCTTCCGAAGCTGGCGCGCACCCTCGAACTTTACGATAAAATTCCTTTCGCAACCTGACTTCTCGAGCGTCGGCGGTGAGCGCGGATTTCGGTCCGGTTACGGGAGGAGCCCGGCAGCCTCGTAGAACCGTTCGGCGCCAGGGTGCAGCGGCGCCGCCAGATCACGTAGCGCCGTGTCGGACCGGATGTCCGCGGCGCGGAGATGACCGGTGTCGAACAGGCGGCGGCTGTTGTCGTTCCAGAGCGCCTCGGTGATGGCGAAGATCAGATCGTCCGGCTGGTTGACGTTGGTAACCCACTGTGTGGTGACGGCGACCGTCGCCACCTGCTCGTCGACGCCCGCGTAGGTGCCGCTAGGGATCGTGGCCGCCTCGACGTGCGGCACGACCGCAAGCAAGGCTTCGATCTCCTCCGGCTTCAGGTCGTAGAGCGCGAGCCCGTCGAGACGGGCCAGCTGGACCATGCCGGCGGTCGGAATCCCGCCCACGAAAAAGTACGCGTCCAGGTCACCGGCTGCGAGCGCCTCGGCGCTCTGCATGTTGTCGAGTTCGGCTACCTCAATCGCGTCACGCGTGACTCCGTTTTGCTCGAGTAGTTTGGAGACGATGACCTGGGTGCCGGAGTTGGGCAGACCGATGCCGACGCGCTTGCCGGCGAGATCGGCTAGGGACCCCAGGCTGGTGCCGGCCGGCAGCACCAGTTGCAGGTGCTCCGGAAAGAGGACCGCGATTGTTCGCAGGTCCGCGTAAGCCCCACGGTCGGCGAAAAGGTCCTCACCGGCGACGGCCCAGGCGAGAATGTCAGCCGAGACGAGGCCGCTCTCGATCTCCCCGGCTTGGATGAGATTGACGTTGTCGAGCGCGCCGTGGGTGGACTGCGCAACCGCGACGAGCCCGGGAACGCCGCACGCGCCGCCCTCCTCGCAGGGTCTGGATCCGGGCGGGTTCGAGACGGCCTGGGCCATGAGGCCCGCGACCGGGAAGTAGGTTCCGCCGGCCCCACCGCTGCCGAGCCGGAAGAACTGCATGTCCTGTGCGTAGGCGCCGGTGGCAGCGAACGCCGCGCCGCAGACGAGCCCGAACAATGATCGCCGCCGCATCGCATCCCCCCTCGCAGCCGGACGCGACCATAGCCGCGCTGGTCCGTGCTTCAAGCTGGTCCTCAGCCGTAGAGCCCACCGAGCGCCGCGAAGACGAGCGGCATCGTGACCGCGACGGCGACCGTCTGCGTTGTCACCAGGGCTGCCATGAGATCGGCGTCGCCGCCGAGTTGCTTGGCAAGGATGTAGGCGCCGGGCGCTGTCGGCCCGGCATGATACAGCATGACGGCGAGCGCCGAGGCCTCGGGCATCCGCAGCGCGAGACAGACGCCGAACGCGAGCACGGGCATCACCAGGAGCTTGAGCGCTGCCGTCACCACGAGGCCCAGCGGCGCCTTGCGCACGGCGGGCAGCGTCAGCCCGGCGCCGACACAGACCAGCGCCAGGCCGAGCGCGCTCTCCGACAAGAGCGCTGCCGCCGGGTCGAGCGGGCCAGGCAGGCCGATGCCGGTGATGTTGAGCAGCAGGCCGGCGGCGGTGCCGGCGATGAAGGGGTTGAAGGCGAGGGCCTTGACGGTGTCGCCGACCGCCGTTGACGGCGCCGTGCCGTACCGCATGCAGGTGACGACGGCGATGACGTTAACAGCCGGCACATAGACCATGGCGGCGATCGCCGTCAGCGCCGCCGCGTCGGGGCCGAGCAGCGCCTGGCTCGCGGCGAAGACGATGAAGATGTTGTTGCGCGTAAGGCCCATCACCGTCGCCGGGAAGCCGGGCCCGTGCAGCCACGGCGATGACGGGGCCGCCGCCGCCCGCATCGCGAACGCCGCCGCGACCACGAGCGCAATCGGGACCAGAACGGCCGCGACCAGCGGCAGCACGACGGCCGGATCCAGCTCGGTCCGGTTCATGGCGCGGATCAGGAGCGTTGGCACGAGCACGAAGTAGACGACGCTCTCGAGCGCCGTCCGGCGGCTCTGATCGAGGAAGCCCCCGAGCTTCAGGCCGGTGCCGAAGGCGGTGAGAATCACCAGCGGCAGGATGGCATCAACGATAGCGTGCACCGGCCCCCGCCGCTCATTCGCCGAGGCGGACGGCGGTGCCGGCGGCCGCGACCATGATCATGCCGCCGCCGCCCATGGCCTCAATGTCGAGGCCGACACCAACGACGGCGTCGGCGCCCATGGCCTGAGCGCGTTCCGTCATCTCGTCGAGCGCGGTCTTGCGCGCCTCCTGCAGGCTCTTCTCGTACGCGCCGGCGCGGCCACCGACGATGTCGCGGACCTGGGCGAAGATGTCCTTCATGATGTTGGCGCCGATGATCGATTCGCCGCTGACGACGCCCAGATATGCTTCGATCCGGCGTCCCTCGACACTCGCTGTCGTCGTCACGATCATCGGCGGTCCCCTTCCCACGGCGTGCGCGGCGGCCTCTAAAGCGGTTAGCCTCTGTGACCGCAATCCCGCCGAGAGTGCCGAGCATGCCGGACCGCGCCGCCGATCGTCTTGCCCGCCGCCTTGCCGAGGGCGGCGTGCGCTTCGCCTTCGGCATCCCGGGCGGTGAGGTGCTGACGCTGATGGACGCGCTGGCTGAAGCCGGCATCCGCTTCGTCCTCGTCAAGCACGAGGCCGCGGGTGGCTTCATGGCCGAGGCCGTGTGGCAGCGAACGGGCAGCCCGGCCGTGCTCGTCTGCACCGTCGGGCCGGGGCTCACCAACGCGGTCAACGTGATCGCCAACGCCGCGCTCGACCGCGTGCCGCTCATCGTCCTTGCAGGCTGCGTCGATCCGGCCGACCGCCACGCCTACACCCACCAGGTCCTTGATCAGGCGAAGCTGTTGGAGCCACTGGTGAAGGCAAGCTTCACCCTGCCGTCAACCTGCCCAGACCTCGTCACCGAAAAGGCGCTCCGCCTCGCCCTCGACCCGCGCCCTGGCCCGGTGCACATCGACGTCCCGATCGACGTCGCGGTCGCGGCGGCCGAGCCGGAACCGGTCGTTCGCCGAGGTGCGCGTCTGGCCACGGCCTCCGCGCCTGGCACGGTCCTCGACGAGGCTCGCAACGTTCTGGCGGAGGCCCGCCGCCCGCTCGTCATCGCCGGGTTCGACGCGGTCGAGGACAGCGCCGGCGAGGCGCTTCATGCCTTCGCCCACGGCCTGCGCGTGCCCGTCATCCAAACCTACAAGGCGAAGGGTGTACTGGCCGAGGACGATCCTTGGGCGCTTGCGCCGGCGGCGTTGTCGCCGGTCGCCGATGCGGTGCTGCTGCCGATTGTCAGGGAGGCCGACGCGCTGGTGCTCGCCGGCTACGACGCGGTCGAGATGCGCGTCGGCTGGCAACGCGCCTGGGATCCGGCGACCAAGCCGGTGATCGACATCGCGCCCGTGCCGAACGATCACTATCTTCATACGGGGTCGATTGAGATCGTTGCATCGGTGGGCGCGACGCTCGACGTCCTTGTCGGTGGCCTCTCCGGCCGCTCAACCTGGACGACCGATGACGTTGCCACCGCGCGCGCGGCCGTGCTGGCGGCGTTTCGTCCCGACGAGCCTTGGGGCCCGGCAGCGGTCGTCGACGTCGCAAGGCGCACGCTGCCGCGAGCCACGATCGCCACGACCGACGCCGGTGCCCACCGCATCCTTTTCAGCCAAGTCTGGCAGAGCTTCGAGCCGCGCACGCTGCTGCAGTCGAACGGGCTGTGCACCATGGGCGGGGCTGTGCCGCTGGCGATGGGCGCCAAGCTCGCCGAGCCGGACCGCCCGGCGGTCGCCTTTCTCGGCGACGGGGGCTTGCTGATGGGGCTCGGCGAGCTCGCTACCTGCACCGAGCTGGGCCTCTCGATCATCGTTGTTGTCTTCGTCGACCACTCGCTTGCGCTGATCGAGAAGAAACAGCGCGAGCGCCAGCTACCGGGACTTGGTGTGGACTTCGGCGCCGTCGACCTCGCGGCGGCCGCGCGCGCCCTGGGCGGCGACGGCGTCGAGGTCGGTGACCGCATGGCACTCCAAGCTGCGTTGGAGAATGCGCTCGGCGCCGAGCGGTTCACGGTGATCGCCTGCAGCATCGATCGGCGGGCCTATGACGGCAGGATCTGAGGCGTGTTGGCGTGACGGCATGGGCGATCGGTGCCATAGCGAAGGCGGCAAACAAGGGGGGACGTCATGACCACCGTCGCGCGCCTAACGGTGTTCCTTTCCGTCGCGGCAGCCGCGAGCTTGGCGCAGGCGCAGAGCTTCACGTGGTCGAGCCAGGGCGAGCCGAGCACGCTCGACCCGCATGCGGCGGCAACGGCCCCGGTCCTGGGTTTCCTTAACAACGTGTACGAGGGGCTGGTTCGGCGCGCGCCGGACATGACGCTGGAACCGAGCCTGGCGGTGGCTTGGGAGCCGATGGGCGCGGACGGCTGGCGGTTCCATTTGCGCGAGGGTGTCGTCTTCCACGACGGTGCCGCGTTCGACGCGGAGGACGTCGTCTTCTCGTACGAGCGCGCGGCATCGGAGCAGTCGGACGTTCAGGCGTGGTTCGCGACCATAACGCGGGTCGAAGCGCCGGATCCGTTCGTCGTCGAGTTCTACACCGCCACGCCCGATCCGCTGTTCCCGAGCGGCATCGCCAACTGGCTCATCATGGACGCGCACTGGGCCCACGCCAACGATGCGACCTCGCCGAGCCGCGACGCCCAGAGCGCGGCGACCTTCGCCGCCAACGGCACCGGCGCCTATCGACTGGTGAGCCGCACGCCCGACGTCGCGACCGAGCTCGAGCGCTTTGACGGCTGGTGGGGCGAGCCGCCGGCCATTGAGCGGGCAACGTTCCGGCCGCTCGCCAGCGACGCGACGCGGGTGGCGGCGCTACTCTCGGGCGAAGTCGACATGATCGAGCCGGTGCCGTTGCAGGATGTCGATCGGCTTGCGACGAGCGACGGCATCGAGGTCCTCTCCGGGATCGAGAGCCGTGTCATCTTCTTCGGCTTCGACCACCCCAGCGATGGGCCCGTGCGGGACGCGCGCGTCCGCGAGGCGCTCCATAGGACGCTCGACGCCGAAGCGATCGTCGCGCGGATCATGCGCGGTCAGGCGCAGGCGTCGGGGCTGCTCATCGCACCGGGCGTGCAAGGCTACCTCGCCGCCGATGACACGCGCCTCGCAACCGATCGTGAAGCGGCGCAGGCGCTGCTCGCCGAGGCGGGCCACGCCGACGGCTTTCCTTTGACGCTGCGCTGCTCGAACGACCGCTACGTCAATGACGAGGCGATCTGCACGGCCGCTGCGGGCATGCTGCAGCAGATTGGCATCGACGCGACGCTCGATGCCGTGCCGGTCAGCATCTACTGGGACGAGCTGCGCGCCGGCCGCTTCGACATGTATTTGCTTGGCTGGTCGCCGGGCACCTTCGACGCCGAGCATCCGATCCGCTTTCTGATGCACACGCCCGACGTCGAGCGTCGGCTGGGGAGCTGGAACTTCGGCGGCTTTTCGGACCCCCGGGTCGACGAGCTATTGCCGCGGATCCAGCGCGAGCTCGATGGCGTGGCGCGGCAGGCGATGATCGACGAGGTCCACACAATCATGAAGGAGCAGGTCGCCTACGTCCCGATGCACGTGCAGCCGCTGGTCTGGGCCGCGCGGGAGCCGTTCCGTATGGTGCAGCGGCCCGACAACTTCGTCATCCTGCGCTGGATCGAGGTGAACTGACCGAGTCTGGCCGGCTGTGCCGCTGAACCTGCTTCCCGAGGGTGGAGAGGCCTACCTCTACCCCGCCGCCGTGCCCGACGCCGACGCCTGCTTCCGGCGCCTCAACGAGACCGTTGCCTGGCGTCAGGAGACCGCCCGGATCATGGGACGAGCCTTGCCCCTGCCGCGGTTGACGGCCTGGTACGGCGACGCCGCCTACGCCTATAGCGGCATCGCCAACCCGCCGCAGCCATGGTGCGCGGACCTTCTGAAGCTTAAGGACATCGCTGAGCGTCACGCCGATGCGCCGTTCAACGCCGTTCTGTTGAACCTCTACCGCGACGGCCGTGACAGCGTCGCGTGGCATCGGGATGCGGAAGCGACGCTCGGGTCCGATCCCATCGTTGCCAGCATCTCGCTCGGCGCCGTCCGCCGCTTCAAGCTGCGGCATGCCCGCAAGCGGGACCTTGCTGTCGACCTCGACCTCAAGCCGGGCTCGCTCCTGGTGATGGGGCCGGGCAGCCAGGTCAATTGGCAGCACGCCCTGCCGAAGACCGCGCGCGCGGTGGGGCCGCGGATCAATCTGACCTTCCGCTTCGTGTTCTCGCCAAGCTCGGCAACGCGGACTTAACTCCGCGCAGATAGCGTTCCTCGAGGTCTGCGGGCCGGTGCGCCCCATCGAACCGCTTTGATACTCCGAGGCAACACGAGATGAGTCGCTATCTGACCTACCTCCGGATCGGTCCGCGTCTGTTCCTAGGCTTCGCTGGCGGCTTCGCGATACTGGTGGCTGTTGCGCTTGTCGGCCTGAGCGGCCTCGGCGAGGCGGTCGCGAGCTTCAAGCAGTACCGCAAGCTCGCGCAAGAGACGGGCCTCGTTGCTGCCATTCGTACCGAGATGTTGGCAGCCCAGACCCACGTGAAGGACTTCGTCGCCAGCCGTGAAGACGAGGCACTCGAGGCAGCACGGGCTCGGATGGATTTGGTCGCTGAGTATCTCGTCGAGGCGCACGCCCGGGCCGGGACATCGGCGCGCGGAGCCACTATCGAGGACATCGAGTCGTTCTTTGAGCAGTACCGCGGAACCGTCGGCCAAGTCGTCGAGTTCCTCGGCGACGAGGCGGCGCTCTCCGCGGAGCTGG